>JAIRXZ010000073.1 GCA_031267995.1 Odoribacteraceae bacterium
GGGGGGAGGGGGGCGGGGGTGTTCGTCTGTTTATTTTCACGGGGGGCAGGTGTTAGCGGTTGGTGGCGAGGTAGAGGAGTGTGGAGGAGTTGGCGGATCGGAGGGTTTCGGCGGCGACGCGGCGGAGGGTGTCGGCGTCGATGGCGGCGTAGCGGTGTCGCTCGGTGTTGACGAGGGTGATGTCGCCGGTGTATTCGAGGGCGGCGAGGCGGGCTGCTTTTTCGTGGTAGCTTATTTCGTCGCAGGCGAGGCGGGTTTCTATTTTGGCGGCGGTTTTCTGGAGTTCGCGTGGGGTGACGCCGTCGGTGACGAGGTGTTGTATTTCGTCGAGGAGTGCGCGTTCGGCGGTGTGGACGGGCGTGCCGGCGGCGACGGTTCCGTGGAGGAGGATGAGGCCGGGGTCGAGTTCGCCGGTGACGTAGGCGTCGAGTTCGGCGAAGAGGGGGCGTCGCTTGACGAGCTGGCGGTGGAGGCGGGAGGATTCGCCGTCGGCGAGTATGTCCGAGAGGAGGTCGCAGGCGTAGAAGTTGTCCGTGGCGCGGCCGCCGGCGTGGTAGGCGATGCAGATGACGTCGGAGGGGACGGGGATGGGGTGGCTGGCGCTTTCGAGGCGACGGGGGGCGCGCTGGCGGGGTTCGACGGGGATTTTTTGGCGGGGAGCGGCGGCCGGGGGAATGTCGCCAAACCAGCGTTTGACGAGTTCGAGGGCGCGGGAGGCGGGGATGTTTCCGCTGATGGAGAGGATGGCGTTGTCCGGGGCGTAGTGGCTGAGGGCGAAGTTTTTGACTTCGTCGAGGGTGACGTTTTCGACGTGGGAGGGGTGGATGCCGATGGTGTTCCAGCGGTAGGGGTGGACGCGGTAGGCGAGGGGGCGAAGTTGTAGCCAGAGGTCGCCGTAGGGTCGGTTGAGGTAGTTTTGCTTGAATTCTTCGATGACGACGTTTTTCTGTACGCGGAGGGCGCGGGGGGATAGTTTTGGCCATAGCATCCTGTCGGATTCGAGCCAGAGCGCCGTTTCGATGGCGGCGGCGGGGAGGATGGTGTAGTAGTTGGTGTAGTCGTTGCCGGTGTAGGCGTTGCAGTTGCCGCCGGCTTGCTGGACGCGGTTGTCAAAATCGGTGACGTGGCGGGACCCGCCGAACATGAGGTGCTCGAAGAGGTGGGCGAGGCCGGTGCGGTCGGGGTTTTCGTCGCGGGCGCCTACTTTGTAGAGGATGTTGACGGCGATGAAGGGGGTGGTGACGTCGGTGTTGCAGATGACGGTGAGGCCGTTGTCGAGGGTGGTTTTTTCGTACTGGATCATGTGTATGAAAAGCGTCCCCCGACGGGTGGCCGGGGGACGGGGTGGGGGTTGTTATTTCTTCACTTTGACGTTGGGGGATTCGAGGCCGTAGCCTTTCTTTTTGTCTTCTGCTTTGAGGAGGAAGGCGAAGTAGACGGCCAGCACGCCGAAGCCGGCGAAGATCATCATGGGGTAGGTGTAGTCGTAGTGGACTTCCGTGCCAATGGTGGTTTTGCAGTATTTGTCGAGTACCCAGCCGATGAGGAAGGGGACGCCCATGATTCCGATGTTTTGTAGCCAGAAGATGAGGGCGTAGGCGGTACCGAGTTGCTTTTCCGGTATGATTTTGGGTACGGACGGCCACATGGCCGAGGGTACGAGGGAGAACGCGACGCCGAGGATGATGGTGACGATGACGGCGACGATCCAGTGGTCGAAGGCAGGCGTGGCAAAGAGCGCGTGCACGATAACGAGCATGATGGCGCCGAGGATCATGATGGATGCCCCGCGTCCCTTGCGGTCGTAGAGGTTGCCGAAGAGGGGGGTGAGGAGGATGGTGCCGAGGGGCAGGAGGCTGGGGATGCTGCCGGCAAAGCTGGGGTCGACGCCGTATTTATGTATCACCAGGTCGGTGGCGTATTTGAAGAAGGGGAAGACGGCGGAGTAGAAAAGGAGGCATAGTATGGCAATGAGCCAGAATCCTTTGTTGCGGATGATGATCATGATGTCGGAGGGGCGGAAGGGGTCTTCCTTGGCGGTGTCCGCGGGGAGGGATTTTTCCAGTTTCTTGTCCATGACGCAGTAGACGGTGAAGCTGATGAAGCCTATGCACAGGAGGATGAGGCCGCAGAGTATGGGCATCGATATGGAGAAGTTGGTGGCGAGGGGGATGCCGAAGAGCAGGGCGAGCGCCGATCCGAGACGGGCGGTGGCCATCTCCATTCCCATGGCGAGGGCGAGTTCTCTTCCCTTGAACCATTTGACGATGACCTTGGAGACGGTGATGCCCGTGATTTCGATGCCCACGCCGAAGATGGCGTAGCCGAGGCCTGCCAGGATGACTTGCGTTTTCATGCCGAGGATTAGGCTGTCGGCGGGGAAGACGGTGGTGATGGCGTAGTACTTGACGGCCACGCCGGCGACCATGAGGAAGGAGGAGGTGAGGCCGGTGAAGCGCACGCCCATTTTGTCGAGGACGATGCCACCGAGAATGAGCATGAAGAGGAAGACGTTGAACCAGCCGTAGCCGCTGTTGAAGATTCCGTACTCGGAGCTAGTCCAAAGTAGCTCTTTTTCGAGCAGGGGCTTCAGGGGGGACATCGCTTCCGTGAGGAAGTAACCGCACAGCATCGTGAATGCGACCACGCCAAGGGCTGTCCAACGGGCTACCGGCGAGTCGCGCAGTGTTTTTTGTAGTTTTTCTACCATGATTTTTTTTGTTTTGTGTTTAACATGATTTGGGTTTTAAATATTGGGTTATATCTCTTTTTCCACGTGGTAGGTGTTGCGGTCATGGGCGTTGCGCGAGATTAGCTCGGCAAGGAATCCGGCGAGGAATAGTTGCGTGCCGAGGATCATGCAGGCGAGGGCGATGTAGAAGTAGGGGTTGCTGGCGACTAACGGCGCCTTGATGCCGCGGGTGACGGCGATCCATTTTTCGATGCCGATCCAGGCGGCGGAGCAGAAGCCGGCGGTGAAGAGGAGGGTGCCGATGGCGCCGAAGAGGTGCATCGGCTTTTTGGAGAAACGGGTGATGAAGGTGACGGTGAGGAGGTCGAGGAAGCCGTTGATGAAGCGGCTGAGGCCGAATTTGCTGACGCCGTATTTGCGCGCCTGGTGCTCGACCGCCCGCTCGCCGACGCGGTTGAAGCCGGCTTGCTTGGCGAGGATGGGGATGTAGCGGTGCATTTCGCCGTAGACTTCTATGTTTTTGACCACGTCGTTTTTGTAGGCTTTCAGTCCGCAGTTGAAGTCGTGCAGTTTCAGGCCGGAGAAGCGACGCGCCGTGGCGTTGAAGAGTTTCGTGGGGATGGTTTTGGAGAGGGGGTCGTGGCGCTTTTTTTTCCAGCCGGAGACGAGGTCGTAGTCCTCCGCCGCGATCATTTGGTAGAGGGCGGGTATTTCGTCGGGGGAGTCCTGGAGGTCGGCGTCCATGGTGATGACTACCGCGCCGGCGGCGGCCTCGAAGCCGCGGTGAAGGGCGGCCGATTTGCCGTAGTTGCGGCGGAATTTGATGCCGCGGATGGCCGGGTTGCCGGCGGCGAGGCGCTCGATGACCGACCAGGAGCGGTCGCGGCTGCCGTCGTCGACGAGGATGATTTCGTAGGCGAGGTGGTTGGCTTGCATGACCCGCGCGATCCATGCCGTCAGTTCCGGCAGGGATTCTTCTTCGTTGTAGAGGGGGATGATGATGGATATGTCCATGTGGTTATGCATTGGGACGCGCCGCGCGCCTGAGGATTGCCGCGATGATGAGACAGATGAAGGTGCCGGTGAGTACTTTTCCCAGCAGCTCCTCGAGGGCGATGAAGGCGGGCATGTGCACTTTGTCGAAGGTTTCGGCGGCCATCGCGTAGAAGATAGAGTCGCCGTGTACCTCTTTGAACATGTCGAGCATGACGGTTTTGTATTTTTCCGACAGATCCGGCCGCGAGGCGTAGAGGAAGAAGATGCCCAGGGCGTGCAGGATGGCGGCGACGAGTACGATCTTGAAGCCCGACGCGAATGCCCGGCCGTAGGTGATGAGGCCTCCCGCGAGGTCGTCCCGCAGTTTTTTGACGCCAAAGAAGCAGGCGATGATGAGCAGGCAGTAGAGGAGGTTGTTTAAACGGGGGTTCATCACGACCTCCCTCCCCGTCGCGAGGAAAAGGAGGGAGGTGATGACGAGGCTCGCCCCGGCAAGCAGTCCGAATGCCATTACCGGCCCGATGGGGCGTTGTTTGATTGGTGTCATAATTATTGCATGTCGTTATATCCCCGCAGGAAGATGGTCTCCCCCGGCCGGAGCGTTTCGTTTGGCTTGAGGTAGTTGTAGTCGAGCAAACGGTAGAGTTTGATGCCGTATTCCTGCGAGATCCAGTAGGCCGTTTCTCCCTCCTGCACCCTGTGGCGGGCGTGGGCGCGGGCTGCTTTGTTTTTCTTTGCCTTCAGGAAGACGTTCATGCCCACGCGGATGGAGGTTTCTTGCTTGTCATTGTACTCGAGCAGCTTTGGCAGGGAGATGTTGAAGTAGGCGGCGATGGTCTCGAAGGTGTCGCCCGACTGCACCCGGATGCAGGGGATGCCGTTGACGCGCCCCGTGCGCTGGCGGTAGTTGAACCGCGGGTCGAGGTTGGTGGCGGCCGTTTCGCGGGAGAAGATTTTGAGGTTGGCGCCCCTGTCCAGGTGGTGCAGCCCCTCCTCCTCGATGATGGCAATCAGGCGCTGGGCGTACTGCGGGTTGGTGGCGTAGCCCGCGCGTTGCAGGCCTCTTGCCCAGCCCTTGTAGTCGCTCTTGTTTAGTTTAAAGAGGGAGGCGTAGCGCGGGCGGGAGGTGAGAAAGTCGCTATGATCCAACCAGGATTGTTCGGGGGAGCGATATTTCCGGAAACATTCGTTTGGCTTGTTGTCGTCTTTCAGGACGGTGGCGCCTTGCCAATTGTCGTGGCACTTGATGCCGAAGTGGTTGTTGGCCGTCCGGGCGAGCGAGGAGGTGCCGGAACCCGATTCCAGGATGCCCTGCGCCAACTTGATGCTGGCGGGGATGCCCGTGCGCTTCATCTCCTTGATGGCGATTTTACTGTATTGCTGGATGTATAACTTGCGCGTGTTCCTGTCTTCGGCCATACACGGGGCAAGGCTCCAGCAGGTGAGTAATAAAAGGATAGCAAGTTTGTTCATGATGTGGTTGAATTGCTTATTTTCACGTCGTAAATGTAATTAAAAATATGGTATGGAGAAACAAGAGCATGAGGCTTTGTTGAAAATCGCGCGGATGGCCGTGGAGGGCGCTTATAGCGTGTACTCCCGGTTTTCGGTGGGCGCGGCGGTGTTGCTGGAGAACGGGGAGGTTGTCCGGGGGGCAAACCAGGAGAATATGGCTTACCCGTCGGGGTTGTGCGCCGAGCGGGTGGCGCTGTTTTATGCCTGTTCCACCTATCCGGGGGTTGCCGTGACGGGTGTTGCCGTTGCCGCGCGGGACGCTTCGGGGGCGTGGGCGTCGATCACACCCTGCGGGGCTTGCCGGCAGGTGATGGCGGAGGTTATTCGTCGCTATGGTAGGGATTTTGACGTGATTCTCGCGGATGGCGAGGGGTACAAGGTTGTCCGGGCGAGCGATTTGTTGCCGTTTCCCTTTGGCATGTAACCCCATTTTTACAGGGTAAAACGAATCCGGTTGACGATGGAGCGACCGAGGGTGAGTTCGTCGATATATTCGAGGTCGTTGCCCACGGCGATTCCCTTGGCGAGCGTGGTGATGACCAGCTCCTCTCGCCGGGGGAATTTTTTGTAGATATAATAAGCCGTGGTATCTCCCTCGATGGTCGCGCCCAGGGCGAAGATCACCTCCCGCGTGGCCGGCGCCTCCACGCGCTGGAGCAGCGTGGCAATGTGCAGGTCGGAGGGGCCTACCCCGTCCATGGGGGAGATTACGCCGCCGAGGACGTGGTACACTCCCTTGAATTGGCCGGTGGATTCGATGGAGATGACATCCTGGATATTCTCCACCACGCAAATCGTGGTATCGTCCCGCTTCGGGTCGGAGCAGATATCGCAGCGCTCCCCGTCGGAGATGTTGTGGCAGCGCGCGCACTCGCGTATCGACTCTTTGAGCTGGCGGATGGCCTCCAGGAAGGTTTCCACGTCCTCCTTGTCGCGTCGCAGCATCTGCAGCACGAAGCGGAGCGCCGTCTTCCGCCCGATGCCCGGCAGCGTGGCGAATTGCTCCACCGCTTTTTCTACCAGCCTGGATGACAGCGATAGCATTTAGTTTTCCTCCTTGAATTTGATGTCGCGCACCAGCATCTGTATGTCGTTTTCCCTGCCCATAAATTCGTTTTTCTGGAGCGTGAAACAGACGTCGAAGACCTCCCCCTGCTGCACGCGCGGGAAGAGTTTGCCCATGCCGAAGGCGATGCCGCCGCGATCGTTGTATATGCGCGATTGCATTTCGTCGCTGATTTGAATTTGGGTGTCCTTCACCACCACGAGTTTCAGGTGCTCTTTGAGGCGTCCCACCTGCTGCGAGTCGAAATCGCTCACCCCCTCGGCCAAAAAGACGGGGACGCTGTTGCTGGGGCCAAAGGGGGCGAACAGCTGCAGCGTGTTATACAGGTCGACGGAGATATCCTCCAGGTTAATCCGGGCGTCGATATTGATTTGCGGCGTCAGCAACTCGGCGGGGATCGCCTCGCCCACCACCCGCAGGAACTCGGCTTTGAAAGCCGCGATATTCTCTCGCCTCAGGGTCAACCCGACGGCGTGTTTGTGTCCCCCGTAATTCTCCAGCAGCCCGCTGCAGCGGGAGATAGCCTCGTAAAGATCGAACCCCTCCGCCGAGCGGGCAGAGGCGATGGCAAAGCCGTCGGACTCGGTGATGATCACCGTTGGCCGGTAGTAATGCTCCGCCAGGCGCGAGGCCACGATGCCGATCACCCCGTTGTGCCACGAGGGGTTGTAGAGCACGATCGCCTTCTCCGCGGGGTCGTGGAGATGCCCCAGCGCCTCCTCCGTGATGTCATGATCCAGCTTCTTGCGCCGATCGTTAAAGGTGGTCAGGCTATCGGCCACGCGTCGGGCGGCACGCTCCTCCTCGGCCACCAGCAGCTCCACCGAACTGTTCCCGGACTCCACCCTCCCGGCGGCGTTGATCTTTGGCCCCACGCGAACGACAATATCGTTCAGCGTAAGCTCCTTCACGCCGGCGCTTTTCACGATCATGCGCAACCCCAGGCAGGGGCAAGTGTTGAGGCGTTGCAGGCCAAAGTGCGCCAGCACCCGGTTTTCGCCCGTGATGGGGACGAGGTCGCTGGCGATACTCACGCACACCAGGTCGAGCAGCGCGTAGAGATCCTCCATCGACAGCCCGTGTTTCTGGTTGTAGGCCTGCGCCAGCTTGAAGCTCACGCCGCACCCGCTGAGCCATTTGTAGGGATAGCCGCAATCGTCCCGCTGGGGATCCAGCACCGCCACGGCATCCGGCAGCGCGTCGCCGGTGGTGTGGTGATCGCAGATGATGATGTCCACCTTCTTCTTCCGGGCGTAAGCCACGTGCTCCACGGCCTTCACGCCGCAATCGGTGACGATAATCAGCGAGATGCCCGTCTCGGCAGCCTTGTCGATGGCGCGCAGGGAGATGCCCGACCCCTCCGCGGAACGCTGGGGGATGTAGTACTCCGGGTTGCTGAGCTTGTTCTTGAAATGTTTGTATAATAAGGCCACGGAGGTAGTGCCGTCCACGTCATAATCGCCATAAATCATCACTTTTTCCCGGTTGTTGATGGCCTGCTCCACGCGGGCGACGGCCTTATCCATATCTTTCATCAGGAAGGGGTCATGGAGCATATCGAGGGTGGGGTGAAAGAAATCCCGCGCTTGATCGGCGGTATTCACGTCCCGATGCAACAACAAATTTGCCACCACCGGGTGGCAGCGAAACT
>JAIRXZ010000103.1 GCA_031267995.1 Odoribacteraceae bacterium
ATTTCCCCCTGTCCTTTGTATCACCTTGTTCCTGTTGCGGTTGCGGTTACCGTGTTTCTTCGCCCGCTTATCATCGAACCTGCTGAGGCTATCCTCACCCACGCCATCGGTATACTTGATGCTCTCCGGCTCAGCGTGTTCGCCCGTGGAAGCCTTCGGCGGGATCTGCCCCCGCTTATTCATGGCGATAATCTCCTTGGCACGTTCCACGTTGAGTTTGACCATGATACCTCTTCCCTCCTTATCGAAAGAATAGGTAACCGCTCGCCCGAAAATATCGCTCTTTTGGTAATACAGTATCCCCTCGCCCGTGTTGAGCGGCGTGTTGGCGGGTGGAAAATCCTTTTGTCCGTCGAGATAAGCATCCAGCTCGAAATTCAGGCAACACTTCAGCTTCCCGCACTGCCCCGCCAGCTTCTGCGGGTTAAGCGAAATGTCCTGGTAACGAGCGGCAGAGGTAGACACGGAGCTAAAATTCGTGATAAACGCGCAGCAGCACAGCTTGCGGCCGCACGACCCGATGCCGCCCAGCCTTCCCGCCTCCTGTCGCGCGCCGATCTGCTTCATTTCCACGCGGATATGGAACGTTTCGGCCAGCACCTTGATCAACTTTCGGAAATCCACCCGGTCGCCGGCGATATAATAGAATATCGCCTTCGTCTTGTCGCCCTGATACTCAACGTCCCCGATCTTCATGTCCAGGCCGAGTTCGCCAGCGATCTTGCGCGACGCGATCATCGTCTCGTACTCGAGCGCGATGGCCTGTTTCCACTTCTCGATATCGTGCGATTTAGCCTTCCGGTATATCTTTTTCAGCGGGTTACGGGCGACATCCACCCGTTTCACCCGCAGCTGTTCGCGCACGAGTTCCCCCATCAGCGAGACGATGCCGATATCGTGTCCCAGGGCGGCCTCCACCGCCACGATGTCCCCGATTTTCAGCGGGATATTCCCCGAATTGACGAAAAATCCCTTGCGCGTATTCTTGAACCGCACCTCCACGACGTCGATGGGCGCGCCGCTTGACGGCACCTCCTGCATCCAGTCATACACGGTCAACTTGCCCGCCAGCAGCCGGTGATCCACCATCAGCAGTGTCCTCTCGAGGAGTTTCTTTGGCTCCGCGCCGAGGTTCTCTTTTTGTATCTGTTCGTTCATCACGGTATCATGTTAAGTCGCTCGTCGCGACGATTCAGTGGGACGGATATTCTGCATCACCTTGATGCACAAATCCGTGAATATAATCTTCCCGTTCCCGTTGTGGCTAACGTCCACGTGCGCGCGTTCAAACTCGTGGCACAGCGGTATCACGTTCTCCTCGTGCACGTAAGGGGAAAATTTCCGGGAAAACTCCTGCTCCTTCGCCGTCATGTAAACCATCTCCTTCAGGCCGAAATTGCGGATAAAATTCTCGCGTACCATCCGGATGCAGTGTGCCAAAAAACTCTTTTGGCTCTCCCTGCCCCGTGCGGTTAGATCCTGCACGAACTGATTCACCGGCAACATCTTGCGTTCCCAGCAGAGGCGCATCAGCTTGACAAACATCTCCTGGTTATCGTGTTCTTGTTCAGTCTCGTTTTGGCGCGTCATCTTCAGCGCCCTGCCCCAATCGCCTCGCGCCGTGTGCGCGATCTCATCGGCTTGATCCGTCGGCAAGTGGAATCGCAGCTCCAGCTCGCGGGCGATCTCCTGCTGGTGCAGCGGGGGCACGTGCAGCCGTTGCGTGCGGGACAAAATGGTAGTAATCACCGCCTCCGGCTGTTCGGCGAGCAGGATAAAGAGCGTGTTCGGGTACGGCTCCTCCAGGATTTTCAGCAACTTGTTGGCGCTCTCCTCTCCCATCTTTTCGGGCAGCCAAATAATCATCACCTTATAATCTGACTCGTACGACTTTAGCGTCAACTTCCGCAACATATACAGGCTCTCCTCCGCGTAGATTTTCACCTGCGTGTTATCATCCGCCCCCATTGTCGCTATCCAATCCTCCAGGTTAGCGTATGGAGTATCCAGCAGAAACCCGCGCCACTCGTTGATATAATCGTCACTAACAGGCGTTTTGGCTTTACTCCCCTTGGTAACGGGAAAGACAAAATGAACATCCGGGTGTACCAACTTTTGCATCTTTCGGCAAGCCGGGCACCTCCCGCAGGCATCCGTCCCTTTCTCGCCCGTGCACAGGAGGTACTGCGTGAGCGCCAGCGACAAAGGCAGCAACCCGAAGCCGCTCTCCCCGCTAAAAAGCAGGGCATGACCCACCCGTCCCGCTTGTAGCGAGGCGAGTAATCGCTGTTTGATCTCCCCGTGGCCGATGACCTCCCTAAAAAACATGCGCGTCAGGAGTTAGGTCTCACCAGGATTCCCAGCTCGTCCAACTGCGTGTCAGCCACCGTCGAAGGGGAATCAATCATCACGTCCCTCCCGGAATTATTTTTGGGAAACGCTATCACATCGCGGATCGAGTCCAGGCCGGCAAACAGCGACACCAGCCGGTCGAAACCGAAAGCGATCCCCCCGTGCGGCGGCGCCCCGAACTTAAAGGCGCCCAGCAAGAAACCGAACTGCGCCTCGGCCTCCTCCCGCGTAAACCCGAGGCAGTCAAACATCCGCGACTGCAAGGCGGAATCATGTATGCGGATCGACCCGCCGCCAATCTCCACACCATTAATAACCAGATCGTAAGCATTCGCCCGCACGCTTCCCGGATCGCTCTCCATGCGGTCGACATCCGCCGGCTTGGGCGACGTAAACGGGTGATGCATCGCGTAGAAGCGTTGGCTATCCTCGTCCCACTCCAGCAGCGGGAAATCAGTCACCCACAGCGGTTTGAAAACATTTTTATCCCGCAGCCCCAGCCGATTCCCCATCTCCAGGCGCAGTTCGGACAACCGCGGCAGCGTCTTCTCCCTATCGCCCGCCAGCAGCAGCAGCAGATCGCCCGTCGCGGCGCCGCACGCCTCGCCCCACGCCACCAAATCGCTCTCCGGGTAGAATTTATCCACGGACGACTTCCACCCGTCATCCCCCCGCCGCGCGTACGCCAACCCCTTGGCGCCCACTTGCGGACGCTTCACGAACTCGGTCAATTCATCCAGCTGCTTTCGCGTGTACCCGGCGCATCCCGGGACGCGAATCGCCCCCACGAACGCCGCCTCGTCAAACGCCGCGAACCCTCTCCCCTTCGCCTTCGTCGTCAGGTCTATAATCTTCATATCGAAGCGAATATCAGGCTTATCGCAGCCATACAAACTCATCGCCTCCGTCCACGTCATGCGCGGCAGCGGGTCAATCTCCACCCCCTTCACCTCCCGGAAAAGGTGGCGGATCATCCCCTCGAACACCTCCAGCACATCCTCCTGCTCCACGAACGCCATCTCGCAATCAATCTGCGTGAACTCCGGCTGCCGGTCGGCGCGCAGGTCTTCATCGCGGAAACACTTCACGATCTGGAAGTAGCGATCGAACCCCGACACCATCAGCAACTGCTTGAACGTCTGCGGACTTTGCGGCAGCGCGTAAAACTGCCCCTGGTTCATCCGCGAGGGCACCACGAAATCGCGCGCCCCCTCCGGCGTGCTCTTGATCAGCACGGGCGTCTCCACCTCGATAAACCCCAGGTCGCTCAAGTAGTTACGCACCAGCCTGGCCATCCCGTGGCGCAGCTCCAAATTCCGTCGCACCACCGGCCGCCTCAGATCGAGATACCTGTATTTCATGCGGATATCATCCCCGCCGTCCGTCTGCTCCTCGATCGTGAACGGCGGCGTTTCCGACGCCCCCAGCACGCGCACCTCCTCCAGCGCCACCTCCACGTCCCCCGTGCTCATCCGTTCATTCTTGTTCGCCCGCTCCACCACCGTCCCCTTCGCCTGGATCACGAACTCCCGTCCCAGCGTGTCCACCAGTCGTTTAACCTCCGTCGGGGCGCCTTCTCCCGCCACCAGCTGCGTGATACCGTACCGGTCGCGGACATCCACGAAAGTCATCGCCCCCAGGCGCCGGATCTTCTGCACCCAACCGCTCAGGCAGACCGTTTGATGCAGGTGCTCAGCGCGTAACTCCCCGCAAGTATGTGTTCTGTACATGATATTCCATTAAAAATTTACACCCGGCGAAAGTAGTAAGAATTTGTCACTTTCACGGCCAAATGAATTTAAAAGTGAAATAATGGACAGCGCCGCGCTTTTTTCCCTCGCGTGCGCGGGTTCTTATAACATTTCATTACCTTTGGCGCCGGAAAACGGGCGGCGACCCTGCCGTCCCACCACACGACCACCATGAACTATTTAGATATCATACTCTTAATACCACTGCTCTACGGCGCGGCCAGGGGCATATCGCGAGGCCTCGTCGTGGAAATCGCCACGTTGCTCGCCCTCGTCCTGGGCGTCTACCTTGCCCTCCGGTGCAGCGACCCCGCGCGAGTTATCCTCCAGGAATACATGATGATACCGCCGCAATACTCCTATTACGTCGCCTTCGCCATCATCTTCCTGGTGGTGGTCATCGTCATCCACCTTTTGGGCAAGCTGCTGACGAAACTCCTCAACGTCATCGCCCTTGGCCTCCTCAACCGCCTCCTGGGCACCCTCTTTGGCGTGCTGAAAATGACCATCGTCGTGTGCGCCTTGCTATTCCTCTTTAACTCCATCGACCAGCAGTACGGTCTGCTGTCCGCCAAAACCAAGGAAGCCAGCTGGTTATACCTCCCCCTCACGCACTTCGCGGAAGGCGTCTACCACGTCGTTATACACAAATAAACCACCCCATGAATTTCGTCGACGAACTCAAGTGGCGCGGGATGATCCATGACATCATGCCCGGCACCGAAGAACAGCTAACTAAAGAGCAAACAACAGCTTACGTCGGCATCGACCCCACGGCCGACTCCCTGCACGTGGGGCACCTCGTCTCCGTCATGATGATGAAACATTTCCAGATGGCGGGTCACCGACCGATATTCGTCATCGGTGGAGCCACGGGAATGATCGGCGACCCCAGTGGAAAGTCCCTGGAACGCAATCTCTTGGACGAGCCGACCATCCACCGCAACATGGCAGGCATCAAGGCCCAGCTGACGCGCTTCATCGACTTCAACCCCGGCGCGCCAAACGCCGCCATCATGGTCAACAATTACGATTGGATGAAGGACTTTACCTTCCTCGACTTTATCCGGGAGATCGGCAAGCACATCACCGTCAACTACATGATGGCCAAAGACTCCGTCAAGAAACGCCTCGGCGCCGACTCCACCCAGGGGCTATCCTTCACCGAGTTCACCTACCAGCTGGTGCAAGGCTATGATTTCCTCTACCTTCGCCGCAACCACCACTGCCTCATGCAGGTAGGTGGTTCCGACCAATGGGGCAACATCACCACCGGCGGCGAGCTGATCCGTCGCAAGGATGGCGCTGAAGCTTACGGTCTTACGTGGCCCCTGATGACCAAGAGCGACGGCGCCAAGTTCGGGAAAACCGAATCGGGCAACATCTGGCTCGACCCCGCCCGCACCACCCCCTACGCCTTCTACCAATTCTGGCTCAACAGCCGCGATGATGACGCCGCGCGATACATCAAGATATTCACCACCTTACGGGCGGACGCGATCGACGCCCTCGTCCTCGAGCACGCCGTCGCTCCCCACCTCCGCCAGCTGCAAAAGACACTCGCCAAGGAGGTTACTACCCTCATCCACGGCGAGGAGGCCTACATCGCCGCCGAGAAGGCCTCCCAGATCCTCTTCGGCAACGCCACCCCCGAAGCGCTGGCCAAATTGGACGAACCCACCTTTCTCGACCTCTTCGATGGTGTCCCCCGTCACGACGTCTCCCCCGCCGAACTGCAATCGGGCATCCCCCTCCTGGAGCTATTGGCCGATAAAACAGCCATGTACCCCTCCCGTGGCGAGGCTCGCCGCGCCCTGCAAGCCAACGGCATCAGCATCAACAAGGAACGGGTCGTCGACGCCGAACTGCGCGTCAACACCACCCACCTGATCAACAACAAGTACGTGCTGCTACAAAGCGGGAAGAAAAAATACCACCTCCTGGTGGTCAGTCAATAACACCGCGACAACCGCTCGCCCCCCGCGCCTCCCCCGCGGCCCCTCCTCTCTACACGACAGGGCGTCCCCCGCATCCATCCCCCTCACATTCACCCCTTTTATCGCCCCGGCCACTGCCGGCACCCCATCCCGTGCACGCGTCGCCACACCATTATATAGCGTCGTGCCATCATGCGTGCGCGATACTATAATGTCGTGCTCCGGCAGATCGTCGTTCATGGCCAATCGGCCATCGTAACCCAATTACATATAACTATTTACGGCCAATAGACCGTCGTCACTCCACTGCGTATTATCATGCACGGCCGATCGGCTGTCGTCACTTCATCGCATATTATCATTCATAG
>JAIRXZ010000180.1 GCA_031267995.1 Odoribacteraceae bacterium
TTTCGCTGGCGCGGGCTTGTCGCCCGTGCCACCACCGGAAAAGATGGTCTTTCGTTGGCACGGACTGCAAGTCCGCGCCAGTACCGGGGGATGTTCCGCCATCGGAGGGGAAGCGCGGCGGAGGACGTGAGACGTGGCACGCTACGTCTCTACGCGAAGAGGCGGGCACCCGTTTATTATGTTTTATTACGAATAATTGTTAAACTAGCACGATACTGCCCTGTTTTGCAAACGTTTTTTTTGCTAATATCGCGAAGTTTAATACCGGGCAGTGCTTCGCGGAGTTGATACAGGCCGCCCGGCTTGTGTATTGTGATAAAAACCGTATTATTTGTCGCGTTTAACGACCGAAACCGTTTGAACGGCTAACGTGAGAGGTATGAAAGAAGAACCATTATTGAAGTGTTTCATCGAAACGATGAGGCTGAAAATCAACCCGGGGGAGAATCTGGCCGTCCACCTGACAGGGGTTTTGCCGCTGGGCAAAGAGGCTATCTATCGCCGCCTGAGGGGGGAGGTGCCGTTCACGTTCGGGGAGGTGGCGCTGATCGCCGGGAACCTGGGGATCTCGCTGGACGAACTGCTGGGGGTGAAGCTGATGGCCAGTATCCCGTTTTATTTTTCAAGATCTAACGATGATGACGCGCCGCTGACGCGAGGGTACGGGAGCGTCCGGGAGATGAGGGGGTTGATCGACGAGGCGAGGGAGGATCGCGACCCGGAGTCGCGGGCGGGCGTGGCGCTGAACACGTTGCCGGTGGCGCTGATGATGAAGCACGCGGGGCTGTTGCGGTTTCGGGCGTTTAAACTGCTGTACCAGGAGGGGAAGGATGACCCGCCCGTGGCGTACGGCGAGGTGACGAGCGACGAGCGGTTGTTGCATTACGGGCTGGAGACGTACCTGTCGTTTGCCCGCGTGGGGCACGTTTGCGTGGTGATCGACCGGATGATTTTCGCTTACATGGTGAACGATGTCCGGTCGTTTGCCCTGGCGGGGTTGCTGACGGGCGAGGAGGTGGCGCTGATCAAGAGCGATTTGCTGGCGCTGGTGGACGAGCTGGAGCGGATCACGGCGACGGGAAGGAACGAGATGGGGAACACGCTGGAGTTTTACTTGTCGGACGTGAATTTCGAGTCGACGTATACTTATATTTCGTCGAGGGGTGGGAAGTGGTGCTCGATCGCTATTTTCTCGACGAATTCGCTGTACTCGCTTCACGCCAACATGTTCGAGGCGGTGAAGGAGTGGGTGGATTCGCTGAAGCAGCTTTCGTGCCTGATCACGAAGGCGGGGGAGGTGTATCGCTGGCAGTTTTTCAAGAGGCAGCGGGAGCTGGTGGGGGAGCTGTGAGGGGAGGAGGTCAAAAAATAAAGCCTTTTATTGCTTAAATAAGATTTAGAATATATCTTTGCCCGCCTGCCCGCCCGTGGATGGCGGGTTTTTCGGCATGAATTGTGCAAGCGGGAGGGGCGTTGGAGTGTAATATGAATTTAAATGGAAATTATGATACAACGAATCGGGTACGTGACGCAGGTGATAGGGCCTGTGGTGGATGTTATTTTCGAGGGCGAGGATACGGAGTTGCCGCCGATTTTCCAGGCGCTGGAGATTGAACGGGAGAACGGGGGGAAGCTGATCGTGGAGGTGGAGCAGCACGTGGGGGAGAGCACGGTGAGGTGCGTGGCGATGGATTCGACGGACGGGCTGTTCCGGGGGATGCGGGTGACGGATCTGGGGCGGACGCTGGCGATGCCGGTGGGCGAGCAGGTGAAGGGACGGCTGCTGAACGTGATGGGGGACGCGATTGATTACCTGGCGCCGCTGAGTTACGAGGATACGCGGACGATTCACCGGGAGGCGCCGAGGTTCGAGGATCTTTCGATTTCGGAGGAGTTCCTGTTTACGGGTATCAAGGTGATTGATTTGCTGGAGCCGTATTCGAAGGGGGGAAAGATCGGGCTGTTCGGGGGCGCCGGCGTGGGGAAGACGGTGCTGATCATGGAGATGATTAATAATATAGCGAAGGGGCATAACGGGTATTCCGTGTTTGCCGGCGTGGGCGAACGGACGAGGGAGGGGAATGATTTGCTGAGGGAGATGATCGATTCGGGGGTGATCAAGTACGGGGAGAAGTTCCGCGGGGAGATGGACGAGGGGATGTGGAACCTGAAGAGCGTGGATATGGAGCAGGTGAGGCAGTCGCAGGCGACGCTGGTGTTTGGCCAGATGAACGAGCCGCCAGGGGCGCGCCTCCGCGTGGGGCTTGCCGGGCTGACGGTGGCGGAGGCTTTCCGCGATTCGAGCGAGGAGGGGAAGGAGATTTTGTTTTTTATCGATAATATTTTCCGGTTCACGCAGGCGGGGTCGGAGGTGTCGGCGCTGCTGGGACGGATGCCGTCGGCCGTGGGGTACCAGCCGACGCTGGCCTCGGAGATGGGGAAGTTGCAGGAGCGTATTACTTCTACC
Source organism: Odoribacteraceae bacterium (assembly GCA_031267995.1). GTDB lineage: Bacteria > Bacteroidota > Bacteroidia > Bacteroidales > Marinifilaceae > JAIRKS01. Next base: position 2,468 of record JAIRXZ010000180.1, read on the forward strand.
AAGAACGGGTCGATCACGTCGATCCAGGCGATTTACGTGCCGGCGGATGATTTGACCGATCCGGCGCCGGCAACGACTTTTAATTTCCTGGACGCGACAACGGTGCTGAGCAGGAAGATCGCCGAGCTGGGGATTTACCCGTCGGTTGACCCGCTGGAGTCTTCGTCGAGGATCCTGGATCCGGGCATTGTCGGGGAGGAGCATTATAACACGGCGCAACGGGTGATCGAGCTGTTGCAGCATTATCACGAGTTGCAGGATATTATAGCGATCCTGGGGGTGGACGAGCTGTCCGATTCCGATAAGGTGGTGGTGGCGCGCGCCCGGCGGGCACAGCGTTTCCTGTCGCAACCGTTCCACATGGCGGAGCAGTTTACCGGTATGCCGGGGGTGATGGTGCCGCTGCACGAGACGATCCGGGGGTTCAAGATGATCCTCGATGGCGAGATGGACGAGTATCCCGAACAGGCTTTCATGAATGTCGGCACGATTGACGACGTGGTGAAGAAGGGTCAGGAAATGCTTGCCGAGGCAGGAAAATAAGAGGCGAGGATGGTACTGAAGATTATTTCTCCTGAACGGGTGCTTCACCAAGGTGAGGTGGAGAGTGTTACCCTGCCCGGGGCGCTGGGGTTTTTCATGGTTTTGAAGGATCACGCGCCGCTGGTTTCCGCGCTGACGGCGGGGGAGATCGCGTACGTGGAGGGGGGAAGCGAGCACGCGCTGGGCATCGAACGGGGCGTGGTGGAGGTGAGGAGTAATGAAGTGGTGGTATGTATTAGCTGACAGATCATGCGAAAAAGGGTGTTGTATATAGTAGCGTTCCTGGGCTTGTTGCTCTGCACGCCGACGCGGGGGTTCGCCCGTGGCGAGGAGGAGCCGGGGAAGTTCAACCTGAGAGAGGTGATTTTTACCCACCTGGGCGACGAGTATAGCTGGGAGCTGCCGGGTGGGGCGGCAATTCATTTGCCGGTGATTGTCAGGGATCGCGAGGGGCAGTGGCATTGCTTTAGCTCGAGCCGCTTGAATGACGGGGCTGAACACGAGGGGTTTTATCTCGCCCGCGAGGGGGATCGGGCGCGCAAGGTGGTGGCGAGGGATCAGGAGGGGAACGAGTACCGGCCGCTGGATTTTTCGATAACGAAGAACGTGGTGGCTATCGGGATTGGCTCGCTCCTCACGGCGTTGGTGGCGCTGACGCTGGCGCGATATTATAAGCGCAAGCGCTTTAAGGCGCCGCGGAAAGGGGTGGGGTTTATCGAGTCGCTGGTGGAGATGGTGTACACGGAGGTGGTGGTGGAGGTGCTGGAGAAGGACGCGCGGCGGTTCGGGCCTTACCTGCTGACGCTCTTTTTCTTTATTTTGCTTTCTAATTTGCTGGGGATGATCGTGATTTTCCCCGGTGGGGCTAACGTGACGGGGAATATCTCGGTGACGCTGGCGCTGGCGTTGTGCACTTTCGTGCTGGTGAATGTCTCCGGGAAGAAACATTACTGGCGCGAGACTTTTTGGCCGGACGTGCCGCTGTGGTTGAAGTTTCCTATCCCGCTGATGCCCCTGATCGAGGTGTTTAGCGTGCTGACGAAGCCTATCGCACTGATGATTCGTCTTTTTGCCAATATGCTGGGGGGACACCTGATCGCGCTGATTCTCGTTTCCCTGATCTTTTTGCTGGGGGCGCTGGGGAGCGCCGTGATGGGGGGGACGATCGTGATCTCTATCCTCTTTTCTTTGTTCATGAATGTGTTACACCTTTTGATAGCTTTCATACAGGCCTATGTCTTTATGATGCTGTCGACGATTTTTATACGATTAGCGAGAGAATAATTCTGAATAGTTACACCAATTAAAATTAGAGCTATGTTAAGTATGATTTTATTACAGGCCGGGATCAGTTTCGTGGAACTTGGAGCGGCGATTGGAGCGGGTCTGGCAGTGTTGGGCGCCGGCATCGGTATCGGCAAAATCGGTTCCTCGGCAATGGACGCGATAGGGCGGCAACCGGAGGCTACCAACAAGGTGCGGACGAATATGATCGTGGTGGCCGCCTTGATCGAGGGGGTAGCCCTGCTGGCCATCGTGCTCTGCGTCCTCGTGCTATTTATTTAAGGAGGGGTTATGTCACTGTTCACGCCTGAGTTTGGTTTGGTGTTTTGGATGCTCGTCATCTTCTTGATCCTGCTGGGGGTGCTGGGGAAATTCGTGTGGCCGGTTATTATCAATAACATGGAGGAACGCGCCGCCTTTATCGACAAGGGGGTGGAGTTTACCCAAGAGGCGGAAAAGGATCGGGAACAGGCGAAAGCGGACGTTCGATCTCTGTTGGCGGACGCCCGAAAGCAGCAGATGGACATCCTGCAACAAACGGAGCGCATGAAACAGGAGATCCTCGACAAGGCGCAACAAACGGCCGCCCACGAGGCAAAACGAATCATGGATTCGGCGAAACTCTCCATAGAGCAAGCGAAGGTGGAGGCCGAGTTGCAGTTGCGCAAACAGGCGGGCTTGCTGTCGCTGCAAATTGCCGAGCAGGTGATCCGCCGGGATCTCTCCAGCGAGGAGTCCCAGATGAAATTGATCGATAAGCTATTAAACGAGAACGGGTGATGAGTGTCCCCCGCGTCTTAACACGTAATTTCTATGGATGAGGGATTGATTTCACGACGCTACGCCAAGGCGCTGTTCCGCTACGCCGGCGAACGGGAGGAGCGACGGCTGATCTACGGGAAGATGAAGCTCTTCCAGGAGAATGACGCCCGCCACCCCGGGTTGCGCAAGGCCTTGCAGAACCCGATGATGCCGGCGAAAACGAAGGAAGAGCTGCTGGCAACGGCCGTGGGAATCCAGGCTGCCGGACAGGAGATGCCCGCCCTCCGACTGTGGATTCGCTTGTTGATCCGCAACCGCCGGGAGATGCACGCGAAGGCTATCTCCATGATGTACGAGGAGATATACCGCTCCACCTACGGCATCCTCCGGGTGAAGGTGACGACGGCCGTGCCGCTCTCGCCCGCGATGCACGAGAAGGTGGAGAGCTTCATCCGGGCGCGTTCCGAGAAAATCCTGGAGTTCCTCTACAAGGTGGAGCCGGCCATCGTCGGGGGAATTATCCTGGAGATCGACTCCCAACAATACGACGCCTCCGTGAGCCGGAAATTGCGAGAGATACGCGCGGAATTTTTAAAGAAATAATCAATTGACAACGTCATGATAAAACCAAACGAAATATCAGATATTCTGGAGATGCAGTTGAAAGAGGCGGATACCCAAACGTCATTCGAGGAGGTGGGCGTGGTGATGGGCGTGGGCGACGGGATTGCCCGCGTGTTTGGCCTGGATAAGGTGCGCGCGAACGAGCTGATAGAGTTCGAGAATGGCGTGGTGGGCGTGGCCATGAACCTGGAGCAGGACAACATCGGGGTGGTACTGATGAATGCCGGCGACCGCGTGAAGGAGAATTTCACGGTGAAGCGGACGGGTGAGATGGCCTCCATCAACGTGGGCGAGGGGCTGCTGGGACGGGTGGTCAACACGCTGGGCGAACCGATTGACGGGGAAGGCGCCGTCCGCGGGGAGTTGATGCGCTTGCCGCTGGAACGCAAGGCGCCGGGCGTCATCTACCGCCAGCCGGTGAAGGAACCCTTGCAAACAGGCCTCAAGGCGGTGGACTCGATGGTGCCCATCGGACGGGGACAGCGCGAGCTGATCATCGGCGATCGACAAACGGGAAAAACCTCCATCGCCCTGGACACCATCCTGAACCAGCGTAAGAATTACGACCAGGGCGACCCCGTCTACTGCATCTACGTGGCCATCGGGCAGAAAGCCTCCTCCGTGGCCATGCTGGTGAACGTTTTGCGCGAGGGAAAGGCCTTGGACTACACCGTCATCGTGGCCGCCAACGCCTCCGACTCCGCGGCGATGCGCTACTACGCGCCCTTCGCGGGGGCAACCATCGGGGAATTTTTCCGGGACAGCGGAAGGCACGCGCTGGTCGTGTACGACGACCTCTCGAAGCAAGCCGTGGCATACCGCGAAATCTCCCTCATCCTCCGCCGCCCGTCGGGACGCGAGGCCTACCCGGGGGACATCTTCTACCTCCACTCCCGCCTGCTGGAAAGAGCCGCCCGGATCATCTCCAACGACGAGGTCGCCTCCATGATGAACGACCTGCCCGAACCCCTGAAGCCGGTGGTGAAGGGAGGCGGATCGCTGACAGCCCTGCCAATCATTGAAACCCAGGCGGGCGACGTGTCGGCATACATCCCCACCAACGTCATCTCCATCACCGACGGGCAGATTTTCCTGGAGACCTCCCTCTTCAACGAAGGCATCCGCCCGGCCATCAACGTCGGGGTATCCGTCTCGCGCGTCGGTGGAAACGCCCAGATCAAATCCATGAAAAAAATCGCGGGAACGCTCAAAATAGACCAGGCGCAATACCGGGAGCTGGAAGCCTTCTCCAAATTTGGCGGGGACATGGACACCGTCACCTCGATGGTCATCGACAAGGGACGGAAAAACGCCCGGCTGCTGATCCAGCCGCAACACTCCCCCATGGCCGTGGAAGAGGAAGTTGCCGTCATCTATTGCGGCACGCAGGGGCTTCTAAAGAAGGTACCGCTCGCGCACGTGCACGAGTTTGAAGTCGCCTTCCTCGAAATCCTGCGGGTGCGCCACCGGCAGGAGGTGCTGGACAAACTCCGCCAGGGGATCCTGGACAAAACGGTATCCACCCTGCTCGGCGAAGTCGCGGAAGAGGTAGCCCAACGCTTCATCTGACAACCCATTAAATAAATCGCAGTGTCTACATCACGAGAACTAAAAGGGAGAATCAGCTCCGTCAACTCCTCGCAAAAAATCACCGGCGCCATGAAAATGATCGCCTCGGCCAGACTGCGCAAGGTAGAAACAGCCCTCTCGCACACCCGCCCCTACCTGGATGAACTACAGCGGATGCTGGAGCGCGTGGCGGCCGGGGAGGGCGACTACCTCTCCCCGCTGGCGGCCAGCCGACCGGCACGGCGCGTAGCCCTCGTCATCTTCGGGTCGGACGACGGCCTGTGCGGATCATTCAACGTGATGCTATACAAGAAACTCGTGGAGGCAACAAACGCCTACGCGGGAGCGGAATCCATAAAAGTCTACCCCATCGGGCGCAAAATACAGGCGGAAGTAAGGAAAAACCCCAGCCTGGAAATCATGCCCATCCCGGAAGCCATCCTCGCCAAGGAATACGCGACAGGCATGCTCACCCTCGCCGACGACCTCATTCGCCAATACCTGGCGGGAGAAGTTGACCGCGTGGAAATCATCTACGCCCACTTCAAAAGCATCGGCACGCAAATCATGACCCGCCTCCCCTTCCTCCCCTGGCAAGGCGCCGGCACGGACAAACTCCCCGCCTCGGAGCGAAACAAAGACTACATCTACGAACCCGACCGCGGCGCCATCATCGACATGCTCTACCCGCTGGTACTGCGCGCCACCCTCTTCCGCGCGCTGCTGGAAAACCAAATCTCGGAGCAAGCAGCCCGCATCCTCTCCATGCAAATGGCCAACGACAACGCCACCAAACTCCTCAAAAGCCTCCAATTGGAATACAACAAACTGCGCCAGCAAAACATCACCTCCGAACTGCTGGACATCGTGGGAGGAACCATCGAATAGGAAAAAACAGGCAACACCACCCCCGCCGCGGCCCGACAACCGCGCGATAACACATATTAAATAAAAACGATGATCACGAAAAACCAATGGGTAAGCATCACCTACCAACTGCGGAACCCCAACAACGAGCTAATTGAAGAAGCCGACGCCGCCCTCCCCCTGGAATTCATCTGCGGCCACGGCCAAACGCTCGAATACTTCGAGATGAACCTCCTGGGACTATCCCCCGGCGACACCTTCGACTTCAAACTCCCCGCCGCCCAGGCCTACGGCGACACCCGCGAAGAGATGATCGTCACCCTCCCGCGCGAAATCTTCAGCGAACTCCCCCCGGAGGAGCTTACCCCCGGCAACACCATCCCCATGCAAGACAGCCTCGGCCGGCACCTCGAGGGGCGCGTCCGGGAAATCGCCGGCGAAAACGTCGAAATAGACTTCAACCACCGCCTCTCCGGCATCGACCTCCACTTCAGCGGCACCGTCCTGAAAACCCGCGGCGCCACCGACGAAGAACTGCACGAACTCCAACACGCCAAATGCGGCGGTTGCCACTCCTGCGGCAGCGACTCCGGCTGTTGCCACTAAACCGCCAACATGCCAGGCAACACCATAGGAAAAATATACACCCTGCGCTCCTTCGGGGAATCGCACGGCGCCGCCATCGGGGGAATCATTGACGGCTGCCCCCCCGGCCTGCAACTATCAACGGAAGCCATCCAGCGACAACTCGAACGGCGACGCCCCGGCGCCTCCGACATCGCCACCCCCCGCGACGAACCGGACAAACTCGAAATCCTCTCCGGCCTCTTCCGCGGCATCACCACCGGCGCCCCCGTCGGCTTCCTCGTGCGCAACCGCGACGCCCGCGAACAAGCCTACGACAACCTCGAACACACCTTCCGTCCCTCCCACGCCGACTACACCTGGCAAGCCAAATACGGCATCCGCGACCATCGCGGGGGCGGTCGCTCCTCGGCACGCGAACACGTCGCCCGCGTCGTCGCCGGCGCCATCGCCGCGCAATACCTCGCCCTCGCCGGCATCCAAATACGCGCCCACACCTCCAGGGTAGGCCACCTCCACCTGCAACAGGAGCGCCTCCCCCACCCCGCCCCACTCCGCGAGGAGAGCCCCATCGGCTGCCCCGACCCCCTCCTGGAACGGGAAATGATCGCCCTCATCCGCGACACCCGCCGCGCCGGCGACTCCATCGGTGGCGTCGTCACCTGCGTCATCCGGGGCGTCCCCCCCGGCGTGGGCGAACCCGTCTTCGACCGCTTCCAGGCGCGGCTGGCGCACTACATGATGAGCATCAACGCCGCCAAGGGATTTGAATACGGCGAGGGATTCGACGCCGCCACCGCCCGCGGGAGCCAGCACAACGACTCCTTCCGCCCCACCCACTCCGGCGGCATCACCACCGCCACCAACCACTCCGGCGGCATACAGGGAGGCATCACCAACGGCGAGGAGATCTACTTCCGCGTGGCCTTCAAACCCATCCCCACCATCTCCATCCCCCAGCAAACCGTCACCAGCCAGGGACAGGAAACCGAGTTGGCCGCCGCCGGACGCCACGACCCTTGCGTCATCCCCCGCGTCCTGCCCGTCGTCGAGGCCATGGCCGCCATGCTCACCCTCGACATGATGCTGGAGGGCAACCACTACCCCTCCAAAATCACCGGGGAGGCCAACAGCGCGCTTTAACCCCCACCCGTCACGCGGCCCTCTACCCCGCGACTTTCCCGCCGGCGCGGGCTTGCAGCCCGTGCCCGTGCCCGTGATGTGAGACCGTAGCACGCTACGTCTCTACTGATGCCCACAACCTCCAATTGTAAGTCCCTCTGTAGAGACGTAGCGTGCT
>JAIRXZ010000206.1 GCA_031267995.1 Odoribacteraceae bacterium
TGAAGTGGTTGTGCGGTGGCTGAGCTTGTCGAAGCCACCGGGGAGGGCGTTGCGATTGGCTCAGCCACCCCGGTCGGGGTTTTCTTGCCGCGGTTTCCGGGAACAAAACCCCGGCCGGGGTTTTCTTGCCGCGGTTTCCGGGAACAAAACCCCGACCGGGGTTTTCTTGCCGCGGTTTCCGTGAATAAAACCCCGACCGGGGTTTTCGCGCGGCGATGTGCAGGACAAAAACCCCGACGGGGGATAGTCTCACGCGAGACACTATATATATAAGGCGTCGCGGAGGGAGGCAAAAGAAAGCGAGGGACGCCAACACGCAATGGACGTCCCTCGCCGGGAGAGATCATTGCCCGCGACGGTCGCGGCGGCCTATTTGAGCTGGCCGCGGATGTAATCCCGCGACATGTCGGTGGAAACGAGGAGGAGGAGGGCGTCGGTATCCTCGCGGCTCCAGGCGTGGAGGTACGCGGCGTCCTTGTTCCACGGGCTTTTGGCGGCGGTGAGGAGGGAGTATATGAACATGTCCAGCTCGGTGGCCTTGAGGCGGGGAGCGCACGCGTGAACGTCGCGGAGAAGCGCGGTGGTGTCGCCGGTGCCGGCCTTGATGTTCATGGCCTCGCGGTAAAGGACGAAGACCTCGGCGTTGGCGAGGCCGAGGGAGTGGATGGCGTTGTCCAGCTCGTCCAGCTCGGCGGCGGTGGCGCGGGCGTCGCCGCGGAGGAGGCGGGTGTAGCGGTCGATGTACTTTCGCTTGAGGACGTCGTCGACGGGATCGGCGCCGGCCACCTGGCGGAACTCGTCGCGATGGGCGACGAGGAACTCCGCGCGGGGCGAGCCGAGGGGGGCGTGGTCGGCGAAGACGAAGAGCGCCTCGGCGCAGATTTTTTCCTCGTCGGTGGCGGCGTCGTAGAATTGGTCGACGAGGGGGGTGACGTCCGCGGTATGCGTTCCGGCGAGCGCCTGCACGTGGCGGAGGCGGGTTTTGGTGTCGGCATTGCCGGCGTCGACGCGTCGTTGGAGGGCGCCGAGGGCTTTGTTGTCGTCGAAGGCCTCGGCCACCTTGTCGATAAAGGCGAGGCTGAGGATGCCGCCGGCGAAGATGTGACGCATCTCGCCGTCGGGGTCGAGGATGATGAAGGTGGGGTAGGCCTTGACGCCAAAGCGGGCGCCGAGGGCGAGGCCGTCGGGGTCTTTTTCCATGTCGTACTTGAGGGCGATGAAGCGCGGGGCGAAGTATTCACCCACCGGCGCGAGGGGGAAAATTTCCTTGTCCATCAGCTTGCAGGGGCCGCACCAGGCGGTGTAACAGTCGATGAAGATGTGCTTGTTTTCGGCCTTTGCCTTGACAAGGGCAGCCTCCATCGCGAGGGGTTGAAATTCCACGCCCTGCGCCCCGGCGGCGAGGCCGGAGAGCGCGAGGGCGAGGGTGAAGAAGAGTTGTTTCATGTGTTCGTGTATTTATTAAAAGGAGTAAGCGATGTCCGGGTGACGGTAGACGAGGTTGACCGCGACGCCGTCGCCGGAGTAAGTAGCGGAGGGGGACGGTTGGATGTCGTACGTGGTGCCGACCATGTCGTAAGCGCGAACCGTCCAGCCGCCGCCTTTGCTGGAGAGGACGATAAAGAGGTTGACATTGTAGGCAAAGTCGTAGGCGTGCTCGATGTAGACAATCTGTTCGTCGGCGGGGATGGTGATGGCGTCGGTCTTCTCGGTCTGGTTCCTTATATTATAGTAGTGTACCTTGTTGTCGCCATTGGAGTAGTAGATGATTTCGTGCCCGGCGACGATGGTACTGACGGAGCCGCCGCCGTGGGAGGTGAACAGCTTGCCGTCGGCCAAACCGGTGGTGGAGGGGATGACGAACTCCTCGTTAAAGACAAACATGTTGCTTTGGATGTAGCTTGCCCAGATGCTGACGAGGAGCGAGGAGTTGTCCACGCGGCTCTTGATGATAGCGTAGGAGTTGCTGGAGAGAATCGAGTAGAATGGGCGGGTGGCCATCCAAGTGAGATCGTAGTCGACATAGTTGTGGCCGACGCCGAAGGGGTAGGCCTCGGTGAGAGGCGTATTCTTACCGGGATAATAACCGAGGAAAGTGCCGGCGTTCTCGTCAAAAAGGCAGTAACCACCGTAGCCGATGCTGACCTGCGGGGCGTACTTGTAGTCGTCTGAGGGGTACGGGTAGCCGAACATGCCGACGGTGTAGCCGTTGTTGTTTATGAAATGAAGGGCGTTGTTGTTCTTCAGCATGAAGCCTCCGGTGGAAGCCCACACGCCTTCGGGTTTCTTGACGGCGGGCACTTCAAGAAAAGCGTCGTCCCAGGCTTTGAGTAGTTCCAGGTTGTCGCCGTTGTAGATGCGCATGTCCTCGTCCGAGCAAACGACGTAGGCGGACTGTGCCAGGAGGCGCACCTTGTTGCCCTCGGAATCCTCCACCTCGTAGTAGTATTGGTTGGGGGTGTAGCCCGCGCGGATGGGGTGACCGGGGAGGCCTTCGCCGTTGAGCTGTTCGAGGATGTTGGGGTTAACCACGCCGTAACGGTCGACGAAATCGACGTCGGTATGGCCGTTGGCATATTTATTCACGAAAAATCCCTTGCCGAAGATGCTGGACACGTTGAGGGTACTCCGCTGGTAAACGGAGGTGCCGTTCTCCTTGCTGGTGACTTTGAAGATGAGGGCGTAGATGCCCGATTTGATGGAAACCAGGTAATCCAACTTCCGCTCGTAACCGAGGGTGTCGTAAGGGATGCCGGTGTGGTTGGTCGGGTAGACGTACCAGGCGTAGGTGTAATCGTCCTCGTTGCCCGCGATCTGCGGATCGATAACGAATTGATCCAGGGAGATGGCTTCGTAGCTCTCCGCCAGGGTAGAAGTGATGACGGGCGCCGTTTCGTCAACCGCGTCGTAGGTATAATTACCGGTGTCCTTGACGCAGCCCGCGAGAAAGAGGAGGGCGGCGATGATGGGTATTGCTGTGTATTTCATGTTGGTGTTTTTTTATCACGGGAATATTACTTGGGTGACTTCGTCGGCCTCGAAAAGGGGGCCGTTCTCGGCCTCGTAATCGGCGAGGAGCTTCCTGACTTTGAGATTGAGGAATACCCTCATATCGGCATTGATAAGAGATTCGTCGAAGGAGGTGTAGCCGAGATAGTCGATGATGAACTTCATCTTTGCTTGTCCCCATTCGCCGAAAGTGGCGTCATAATAAAGATCCCAACCCGCGGGCTTCACCGCCATCGCGGTGATGTGAACGACGTACGAGGTGCGATCCTTAATCCCCTCGACAAAATGCTCGTTAGCGGAGATCCCCAGCTGGAGGCGAAAGTCGACAGTATCCATCTCCGGCACCCGCTTGACCACCACGGGAATCAGCGTGGAGATAGCCCCCGCCGGCAGCATAGCACCCTCGACGGGCAAGTGATGCACCCCGGCGACGGACGCCCCGGGTTCATCGGCGTTAAGCTGGACGATGGGGAATGGACGGTCGACGTTAGCGGGCACCCCCGTCAGCCGGACGTCCAGCCAAACGGTATCCTGCACGGTATTACCGGCGGCGATGAAAAAAGAGTAGCTGGTGCTATCGCTCTGTGCTACGCCGGCGGCGTTGTTTGTCCCGCGGTAAAAAAAGAGCGAGGAGGTAGCGTCAAACTTGTTCAACACGCGCTCGTGACAAGCAGCGAGGAGCAAGACGGCCGCGAGGCCGGTAAACGTGATAATCTTGTTCATATCTTCAATTTTTATTCAAATACAGATTGTGATTCGGGGATAGGCAGCCGGTAATTACCCACCGCCACGTCCTTGCCGGCAGGCCACGTGAACCGCTCGCGGCCGAGGCGCTTGTAGAAGAAAAACATCTGCCCCTCGCCGTAAAACTCCTTGCGGTACTCCTTCTCCAGCCGCGCCATGACTTCCTCCGGCGTGGTGAGCGTACCGTCAATAGAGCCGTCCAGATTGCGGGCGATGCGATAGGCGCGGAAAAGATCGGTATTGCCCCCTTCGACGGCGAGGAAATACATCTCGGAAAGGCGGATGAGGGGCACGTCGCTGACGGCCGTCTTCTCCGCTTCGTTGTACTTCTTGAAATAGTTAAACGAAGTATTGGTGAGGGGGACAGCCCTGGACTCCCACAGGCGGTTGGCGCGATAGCGGATGTCGGACGTGTGGAGGGTACTCTCGAACGCCGTGTTCAGCAAGGGCACCGTCTGCGTGTAGGCCGTGGAGTAGTTGAAAAACACGGGCGTCAGCGTCACCGTGGCCGTCGAGTTGTTCACCGCGAAGATATGCTCCGTGGGGAAAGTCAGCTGCCCGTTGCCGGCATTGATCTCCGCGCCGAGGGAGAACTGCGGGTTATCGTCCGCGCTCTTGGCATTAATCACCTCCAGGGCAAGCTCGGCGGCCTTGGCCATATCGCCCGTCCAGGCGTAATACCGTGCCTTCGCGGCCTTGACGGCGTAATAGTTAAAGCGCGCCTGGCGGAAATAGTGAAACTCGTCGGCGGGATGCGGGAGATTCTCGTTAACCCCAGCCAGCGTGCCGATGGAGTTGAGGACACCATTCGAGTAGACGCGAATCGGGTCATTAGCCAGCAGCCGCTCCGCCTCGTCCAGATCCTCCAACACCCTCCGCAGCACCTCTTGATAAGGCAGCGACAGCAGCAGGTTGGGATTCTTGGTCACCTCCCGCGTGTAGGGAATCGCCTTCTCGGACATCACCGCGACGGTCGGGGCGGCGCCCCAGTAGCGCAAAACCTCGAAATGGAGAAACGCGCGCAGCCCCATCGCCTCACCCTTGATCAGCTCGTAATTGCCATTGGCAAAAAGCCCCTTGTTATCATCAATCTCCGCCAAAAGCGCGTTGAGATTGATAATCGTCTGGTAATACTGCAGCCAGATACTCTCGAAAAGCTGCTTGCAATCGCTCTGCTCGAAGTCAAAATTACCGAGGTAAGCCGACAGCGTGTTGGCCACCGGCGTCCAGTGCTGCGCCATCAATTCGGGCAGCCGCATGGTAGTATTCAGCCCGTACAGCGTGGGAGTAGCCACGCGGATATAAGCCCCCGTCAGCACGTCCATAAACCCCTGCTCGGCGCCAAACATTTGCCCCTCGCGTATCTCGAGGGCGGGATCGATATCCAGCCAATTATTGCACGACGGCAACAGCGTCGCGAAAGCAATCATAAAAGCGTAAATCTTTTTCATTATGGTATGATTTTGATGTTAAAACCGGGTAGACACGGAGACGGAAAACTTCCGCGCGAAGGGATAAGACAACCCCCGCTCCTGCTTCACCGTCGAAATGCTAAACACATCCTCGGCGTACAGCCCCACCATGAGATACTCCATCTTCAGCGTCCGCCGCAGCCACTCCGTGTCGAAATCGTAATTCAAGTTAATGGAATTCAGCCGCAGCGTGTTCTCCTTCATCACGAAGCGCGAGGAGGCGTACGTCTCGTTAAAATCGCGGATATCCTTGAAATAGGTATGATCCCCCGCCTGCTGCCAACGGTCGTGCAACGCCCGCCGGTCAAGGTTGCCCCAGGGGCTGTAGCCCGTCCTCCAGGCGCTGATATTCTCCACCTTATCCACCAGCGTCTGGTTATAAATATACCCGCCGGCGCGGTACGAGAACACCACGTTCATCGACACCCCTTCCCACCGCAGCATCGTGCGGAGATTCCCCCACACCGCCGGCTCGTTGACGCCGCAAGGCACCTTATCCGAGGCATCCCACGTGTACGTGCGCGTCCCCTCCTTGTCCAGGAACACCTCCCGACCGGTGGCCGGGTCAATCCCCAACGACTTCACCACGAAGATGGTATTCATCGACTGCCCCTCCTCGTACAAAAAGCTGGGATCGCCCCCCGTGTACTCCATCAGCTCCGAATTGAGGTGCTCCAGCGCGTTCGACACCTTCAAAATCTTGTTGGCATTATGCACCAAATTGCCGCCAACCGACCACGTGATGCCCCTCGCCGCGTTCCGCACGATCAGCACGTTAGCATCCACCTCCACCCCCCGGTTGCGCACCTCGCCGATGTTGGCCTTGTAACTGCGGAAACCGCCCGCCGTCGGCAAGTTAATATCCGTCAGCAGCGCGTCCGTCAGCTTGCTATAATAATCCGCGTTCAGCCGCACGCGACCGTTAAACAACGCGGCCTCCACGCCGACATTCGTCTGCCTCGTCTTCTGCCACGACAGGTCGGGATTACCCAGCCCGATCATGTACGCGCCCGTCCAAAACTTGTAGGACTCCTGGCCGAAATAGCGATACGTCGTCAGCGCCTGGTACGAGCTAAAATTCTGCGACCCCGTGGTGCCGTAAGAAAGCCTCAGGCGCAAACTCTTGACAGCGTCCGAACCCGCCAGGAACCGCTCGTGATGCAAATTCCACCCCAGGCCGGCCGACCAAAACGGCGCCACCCGGTCGTTACTCCCGAACTTCGACGACCCCTCGATCTTCCCCGAAAAATCCGCGAAATACCGCCGGTCATACGTGTAATTCAAGTTCAGCGTCGCCCCCAGCCGGCGCGAGTGCTGCTCCGAACTAACCGGCGTCCCCTGCGCGTACGCCCCCGCCATCCCCAGATTCGCCTTGTTCACCGCCGCGAACCCTTGCCCGCTCACGGAATACGTCTCCGTCTCGTCCTCCGCGAAATTATAATTCACCCCCGCGTACAGCTGGTGCTTACCCGCCAGCGTCCGGCTATAATTCAGCGTCGCGTCCCCCTCGTACGAAAAGAAATACCCCGTCGCGTAAGTATAACTCCCCCGCAACTTGTAATTCTCCCCCGAATAATAATCCGTCTCGAAACTCGTGTGATTACGCGACAAATACCTGTCCGTCCTGTTATCCTGCCGGTTAATACCGAAACGCCCGCGCAGCGACAAACCCGGAAGAATATCCCACTCCACCGCGAAATTATTCTGCACGTCCAGGTAACTCCCGTCATCCCGGTACGGCAGCGTCGCGTTAAACAGCGGGTTACCCACCACGCCCGGGTTAAACGTCGAATTATTAGAAACACTCTCCACCAAATCAGCGTGCAGGATCTTCTTCAAAAACCCGTCATCATCATAAGGCGTGTAAATCGGACTCGCCGCCGTGTACTCCGAAAAAGCCCCGTACGGCGAATTATCATGCTTGTTATGACCAATCGTCAAATCATCCTGCAACCTCAACCGCCCCACCTGGTACTGGAAAAACAAATTCGCCGCGAACGTCTGCCGCGCCGACTCCTTCATGATCCCCGAAATATAATTATACGACACCCCGGCAGCGTAATTAAAATCCTGCGCCCCCCCGTCCACTCGCAAACTGTGCCGCTGACCGACCCCCGCGTGCACCGGGTACTTCAGCCAGTACGTGTTCACCCCCCGCTCCACCTCGATCTTCCGCCGGTCGTACAACTCCTTCAGCGTCTGGTTCGACATGTTCATCGTCGAATTATACAACCCCGCCTTCTCCTCGTACTCCAACTTCTCCCTCGCGCTCATCAAATTATACGACGAAAAATCCGGCGCCTCCACGTTCACCCCGCCCCGGTAACTCACCCTCAACCTCCCCGGCAGCGGCCTCCGCGACGTGATCACCACGATCCCGTTCGCCCCCCTCGACCCGTACGTCGCCGTCGCGCTCGCGTCCTTCAACAGCGTGATACTCTCCACCAACTCCTGATCCATATCCATCACCCGCTGCAGCGACACCTCGAACCCGTCCAGCACGAACAGCGGCAAATTCGCCGTGCTCTGCACGCTATTATCCTCCTGCAAATCCCTCACGTTCATATCCATGCTCGTCCGCCCCCGCATCGTGATATCCGGCAAATTATTCGGGTCCGACCCCGACACGATATCATCAATAATATTAAAACTCGGGTCAATATTCCGGATCGACGACAAAATACTCCTGTTCCCCGACTCCTTCAACTCCCTCGCGCTAATCGTCGTCACCGCCCCCGTGTAACTCTCCCTCGCCTTCACGAAAATCCCCGTCACCACCACGTCCCCGATCTCCGTCACCTCCTCCTCCAGCGTCACCACCATCGGCTTACCCTCGACCGCCGCCAACTCCTTCCCCTTCATCCCGATAAACGAAAACACCAGCACCGCGTCCTTCACCGGCGGGAAACTCAGCTCGAACGTCCCGTCCGTCCCCGTCGCCGCGCCAATCGTCGACCCCTTCAACACCACCGTCGCCCCCGCCACCGGGTTCCCCTTCGCGTCCAGCACCCTCCCGCTCACCCTTGCCGGCTGTTGCTGCTGCGCCGTCTCCCCCCTCGGCACGATCACGATAGTCCTGTCGACCACCCTGAACGTCAACCCCGACCCCTCCAAATACGCCTCCAGCAACTCCTCCAGCGCCATATCCTGGCAACTCATCGTGAACGGCGCAATCGCCTCCACCTGCCTGTCGCGATACAAAAACGCGTACCCCGTCTTCGCCTTCAGCGTCCTGGCCATCTCCCGGAACGACGCCTTCTCCACCTTCACGCTCACCCGCGTCTCCTGCCCGTACGTCCTCGCGCTCATCTGCAACGACAACGCCAACAACAGCGACGCGATCAACTTCACCGTCAACAAAAATTTCAACCTCCCCCCCGGGAAACACTCCCTACTTTTCAGGGAACACACTTCACTTTTCCCCACGATCGGGAAAAAACTCCCCTCCCCTTCCAGGGAGCACACTCGTCTTTTCTTCATAATTTCATCTTTTGAATAAACAATCGCCGGGTCACCCCCGACTTTCTTAAAACTCCAATAAACAAACACCGGGTCATCCCGATTTCTTACAACGGTCGGGTCATCCCCGATTCGCGGCCAGGATCATCACGCCTCCCACCCGTTTCACTTTGCATCATCACGGCACCGCCGCCATTCGCGTTCTCTTCGTCATATCACGTCTTCTTTATATATGTGCGTAAACATTTTCAAAAACCTAATTTCATATCCTCTTCCGACAACCTCAGTAGCAAGAGAGGCAATTACATTACTCAACCTCATTACCTCATTCCTTCCTCCAACAACCCCGGAGAGACCGGAACCAAACGGCTTGAAAAGCCGGATTTTCATAACCACCGGTCAACGACCGGTGGGAAACGAACCCTCCTACTTCTGCCTGAAAGGCAGGACAAATGTTCTGCCTTTCAGGCAGAAGACGGGGCGGCGACAACTACCGCGGGCTGCGCTTCGCTTACCCACGGTTATGAAAATCCAGCCCTTCGGGCTGTTCTTCCAACAACCCCGGAACGGCTTGAAAAGCCGGATCTTCATAACCACCGCCCATCGGCTTGAAAAGCCGGATTTCCATAACCGCCGGTCGTTGACCGGCGGGAAACGCCCCCCAAAAACTTCTGCCTGAAAGGCAGGACGGACACGTACATCACCCCGTTCACCGGTGAATCGTCACCACGTTCCCCTCGACCGAAAACCGTGTATCCCCCGTCATCTCCAGCATCCTCACCACCGTGTTAAACTCCTCGTACCGTCTCACCACGCCCGAAAACGAAATATCCCCCAGCTCCGGCTCCTCGAACACCACCTCGATCTTGTACCACCGGGCGATATCCCGCATCACGTCCTCCAGCCGGCCGCGATCGAACGCGAAAAACCCGTCCTTCCATCCCGTGTACAACTCCACGTCCACCTCCCGCTTCCACGGCCGGCCATCCCGGGACACCACCCCCTGCTCCCCCGCCCGCAGCACCACCCCCCGCCCCGACGCGTAAAACCGCACCGACCCCTCCACCAGCGTCGCCCTCGTCTCCCCCTCGTCCTCGTACGCCCGCACGTTAAAACTCGTCCCCAGCACCTCCACCACCGACCCGCTACACTCCACCCGGAAAGGCAACGACGCCTCCCGCGCCACCTCGAAATAAGCCTCACCCGACAGCCTCACCCGCCGCTCCCCCCCGGCCTGCACCGCCGGGAGACGCAAACGCGGCGCCGGTGTGAGGTAAGCCGTGGGCCCGGCCGGCGCCGCCCCCGCATGGGGGGCGGCC
>JAIRXZ010000097.1 GCA_031267995.1 Odoribacteraceae bacterium
AAATCAGGAGTGTTCGACCTCCTTTGCCCGTTCCTTCTCTATTCGTTCCTCGATCCTGTACATCTCGTCGCGGAGCTGGGCGGCCTGGAGGAAATCCATGTCCTTGGCGGCTTTTTGCATGTCGTCCCTTGTTTTGTCGAGCATTTTTTTGAGCACGGGGAGACTCAGGTAATCGGCCAGCGGGTCGGCGACGGCGGCCACGTGCTCCACGGGAGTGTAGGTGACGCGGGAAGCGTCCACGAAAGAGGCCTCGATGTTCCTGCGGATTTGCCGGGGGGTGATGTTGTTGCGCTGGTTGTAGAGCAATTGCTTCTCGCGGCGGTAATTGGTCTCGTCAATAGCCGCTTGCATGGATCGGGTGATGGTGTCGGCATACATGATGACCTTGCCGTTGAGGTTGCGGGCGGCGCGCCCGGAGGTCTGTATGAGTGAGCGGGTGGAGCGCAGGAACCCCTCCTTGTCGGCGTCGAGGATGGCCACGAGGGAGACTTCCGGCAAGTCCAGCCCCTCGCGCAGGAGGTTGACGCCGACGAGGACGTCGATGACCCCCTGCCGGAGGTTATCCAGGATCTGGATGCGCTCGAGGGTTTCCACGCCGGAGTGCATGTACTGGCTTTTGACGCGGACGCGCTTGAGGTAGGCGTCCAGCTCCTCGGCCATGCGCTTGGTGAGGGTGGTGACGAGCACCTTGTCGCCGCGGGCGACTTGCAGGTGGATTTCGCGGAGGAGGTGGTCGATTTGGTTTTGGCTGGGAACCACCTCGATGGCGGGGTCGAGAATGCCTGTCGGGCGGATGATTTGCTCCACGATGACGCCGCCGCTCTGCTCCAGCTCGTAGTTCGAGGGGGTGGCGCTGACGTAGATCACCTGCCCGCAGCGCTCCTCGAACTCGGCGAAGGTGATGGGGCGGTTGTCGAACGCCGCGGGGAGGCGAAAGCCGTACTCCACGAGGGTTTGCTTGCGGATGTGGTCGCCGCTGTGCATGGCGCGCACCTGCGGGAGGGTAGAGTGCGATTCGTCGACGATGATGAGGAAATCGTCCGGGAAGTAGTCCAGCAGGCAAAAGGGGCGGTCGCCGGGGCCGCGGTTGTCGAGGTAGCGGGAGTAGTTTTCGACGCCGGAGCAGTAGCCCAGCTCGCGGAGCATCTCGACGTCGAACTTGACCCGTTCCTCCAGGCGCTTGGCCTCGGCGTCCTTGCCGGCGGAGGTGAAAAATTCGAGTTGCATGGCGAGGTCTTTCTCGATCTCCTTGACGGCGTTGTTTACCAGGCTTTTTTCGGTGACGAAGAGGTTGGCGGGGTAGATGTTCAGGTTTTCCAGCTCGCCGGTGACGCGCCCCGTGTTCGGGGAGAAGGAGGAGATGCGGTCGATTTTCTCGTCCCAAAATTCTATCCTGTAGGCGGTTCCGTCGAAGCTCTCCACGGAGGGGAAGATGTCCACCGTTTCGCCCTTCGCGCGGAAGGAGCCGCGGGTAAATTCGGAAGTGCCGTTGGAGTAGAGGGAGTTGACGAGGTTGCGCAACAGCTGGTTGCGGGTGATTTTCATGCCCCGCTGGAGGTAGACGATGTTGGCGCTGAAGGCGGAGGGGTCGGCCATCCCGTAAAGGCATGATACCGAGGAGACCACCAGCACGTCGCGGCGGCCGGAGAGGAGGCTGGCGGTGGCGTGCAGGCGCAGTTTGTCCAGCTCCTCGTTGATGTCTATCTCCTTTTCTATGTAAGTGTTGGAGACGGGGAGGTAGGCCTCCGGCTGGAAGTAGTCGTAGTACGAGACGAAGTATTCCACGGCATTGTCCGGGAAGAAGCCCTTGAACTCGCCGTAGAGCTGGGCGGCCAGCGTTTTGTTGTGGCTCAGCACCAGGGTGGGACGCTGCACCGCCTGCACGACGTTGGCTATGGTGAAGGTTTTTCCCGATCCCGTGACGCCCATGAGCACCTGGCGGTTAACGCCCTCGCGCAGGCCGTCGACGAGTTGCTCGATGGCCTCCGGCTGGTCGCCGGTGGGTTTGAAGTTGGAGGTTAGCTTGAACACGGGCTATGCTTCTATTTTCCGGGTGAATTTTTCGCGGTCGATGATGACGCGGTCGTGCTCGGCCGTGCCGACGGGGGCAGTGTCGTCCCAGGCCTCGATGAGGAAGCTGACGCGGCGTCCGTCTACCCGGCTGATGGTCGCCCGGCAGGTGATTTTTTTCCCGACGGGCGTGGCTTTGACGTGTTTAACGTTGATGACCGTGCCGACGGTTTCCTGTCCCTCGTCCAACGCGCCGTCGAGGCATTTGAGGGCGGTGTTTTCCATCAAGGCGACCAGCGCGGGGGTGGCGAGGATCTCCAGGTTTCCCGAACCGTGGGCTATGGAGGTATCTTTCGGCGTCACGACCATGTCTCGCGAAAATGTTTTTCCGAGTGTGATGTTACTCATATTGATGTTGTTTGTGGGTTTGTTGCCGGCTGCCGCGGTGACGATCGCCGATTTGTTTTCAGCGGATAAAGATAGGGAATATTCAGGATCACCCGCGGTGCGGCGAAAATTTTCGGGCGGCGTTTGCCGGTTCGCGAAGGAGGAAAGGGGCGCTCACGCGACTTTATTTTGTCACAATTTTATTACATCTATCCAACAAAAACATTACACGG
>JAIRXZ010000215.1 GCA_031267995.1 Odoribacteraceae bacterium
TTTTGTACTTTCCCAACGTTGGGACACCATGAAACAGCCTTGTTTTGCACTTTCCCAACGTTGGGAAACCATGAAACAATATTGTTTTGCACTTTCCCAACGTTGGGGAAGTATGAAACAACACTGTTTGACGCTTTCCCAACGTTGGGAAAGCATGAAACAATACTGTATGACGCTTTCCCAACGTTGGGAAAGTATAAATCAAGACTGTATGACGTTTTCCCAATGTTGGGAAAGTATGAAACGACACTGTATGACGCTTTCCCAACGTTGGGAAAGCATGGTACAACACTGTATGACGCTTTCCCAAGATTTTGAGAAACGTTTTCCGCAAATATTTGCGTCTTCACAACGTGGGTGACACGATTATTGACACGATTTCACGCTTTCCGCACGTTGGGAAAGAATCATACAATCTTGTTTTATCCTTTCAAAACATCTTGAAAGAATCATATAATCCTATTTAAAGGCTTCCGCACGTTGGGAAAGAATCATACAATCTTGTTTTATCCTTTCCCAACATCTGGAAAGAATCATATAATCCTATTTAAAGACTTCCGCACGTTGGGAAAGAATCATGCAATCTTGTTTTATCCTTTCCCAACATCTGGAAAGAATCATATAATCCTATTTAATGACTTCCGCGCGTTGGGAAAGAATCATACAATCTTGTTTTATCCTTTCCCAACATCTGGAAAGAATCATATAATCCTATTTAATGACTTCTGCGCGAGGGGGAACCGTCCGAAAATCCGCGTGAGCGTCCCGCGAGATGATCCGGCGCGGGCAGCGGTCAACAGGGTGGGGGGATAACGCGAGAAACCCGCCTTCACCGGGGTGTTGGCGGGTTTCTTGGTGTCGCGCGCGGGCGCGGGGCGGGGTGGGGGAGGGGAGAGATGGGGGAGGGGATGGGGGAGGGGAGACTTTCCCTCGCGCCCGGGTGTTTGCCCGACCCGCGGGCGCGTTAATTGATAATCTTGTAATCGTCGAAGTCGACCCCCCTGCGGGCATCGTCGGAGTAGACGTGCAGGGTAAAGGCGGTGTCGGACAGTCCGGTGATGCGGTGGATGTGGTTTTCGTAGTCGTCCACCTGGCTGATGGCGTAGAAACTCTCGCCCGGTCGCATGACGTGCTCCAGGACGCGCTTGAGGCCGTCGGGCGTTTTCTCGAAGACCTCCATGAGCACCTCGCCGGCGATCCAGGTGTAGCCGGCGTAGAGGGGGTGACCGTGTATGGCGGTGCGGTCGCCGCGTCGCCATCCCATGACGATCATTTCCCAGCCGGTGGCGGGGTCTTTGCCGATGTAGTTGCGGGTGTAGGGGGAGGTGAACTTCTGGAAGTCGGCGACGCGGACGCGCGTGGCGGCGTCGATGGCGAAGGTTTTGAGTTCCTCGCCGAGGGGTGTGTCGAGGGGTTTCCCGGTCGTTTTTTGGAGCAGCGCGGCGAAGATGTTTTCGTACCCGGGATGGACGTCCACGGGTTTCGTCGGTTCAAAAATTGTCTTGGTCATGTGTTAAGGTTTTAGGTGGACAATCATGTTATCGACGCCAAATGTATCTTTTTTGGTGGGGGTTGTTTCCCGGAAAAGGTGTTTTTTTCCCGGTAAAGCGGTAAAACGGGTATTATTACGCGCGTGGTGATGGGTGTTTTTCCCCACGCGGCGGGGTTAGTGGCGGGGGGTGACGGGGCGCAGTTTTTTGCCGGTGAGTTTTTGTATGTCGCGGACGATGACCTCCTCCTCGCGCGAGCAGAAGGTGAGGGCGGTGCCGGCGTTTCCGGCCCTGCCGGTGCGGCCGATGCGGTGGACGTAGGTTTCGGCGACGTCGGGGAGGTCGTAGTTGATGACCATGGGGAGGTCGATGATGTCGATGCCGCGGGCGGCGATGTCGGTGGCGATCATGACGCGCGTTTTGCCGGATTTGAAGTTGGCGAGGGCGCGTTCCCTGGCTCCTTGCGATTTGTCGCCGTGGATGGCCTCGCTGCCGATGCCGGCCTTGGTGAGGACGCGGGCGATGCGGTCGGCGCCGTGCTTGGTGCGGGAGAAGACGAGGACGGATTTTTCGCGCTGCTCGCGGAGGAGGGAGATGAGGAGTTCCTTTTTCTGTTCCTTTTCGACGAGGTAGAGGTGTTGCTCGATGGTGTCGACGACGGACGCGACGGGGGTGACTTCTACCTTGACGGGGTCGCGCAGGATGGTGCGGGCGAGGGTGGCGATGGGGGGCGGCATGGTGGCGGAGAAGAAGAGGGTTTGTTTTTTCGCTGGGAGGCGGGGGAGGAGCCTTTTGATGTCGGCGATGAATCCCATGTCGAGCATGCGGTCGGCCTCGTCGAGGACGAAGTGGCGGACGTGGTCGAGGCGGATGAATCCCTGGTTCATGAGGTCGTTGAGGCGTCCGGGGGTGGCGACGAGGATGTCCACGCCGGCGGCGAGGGCGTCCGTCTGGGGTTTTTGCTTGACGCCGCCGAAGATGACGGTGTGGCGGAGGGGGGTGTGGCGGGCGTAGTCGCGGAAGCTGTCGGCGATTTGTGTGGCGAGCTCGCGGGTGGGGGTGAGGACGAGCGCCCGTATCGGGCGGCGCCGGGCGACGGGGGCTTCGGCGGCGAGTTGCTGGATGATGGGGATGGCGAAGGCGGCGGTTTTTCCCGTCCCGGTTTGCGCGGTACCCAGGAGGTCGCGTCCGCGGAGCGCCACGGGGATGGCTTTTTCTTGTATGGGGGTGGGTGTTTGGTAGGATTTTTCGGCGAGCGCCCGGAGTATCGGTTCAGCGATGTTCAGTTCTTGAAATGTCATTTTGATGTTTTTAGCGCCGGGAGGCGCGGGTGAATATTTCGCGCGGTTCGCGACGGGGGAGAAGAGGTCGTGCGACCAACCCTGGAACAGCGGCGGGCGCGAAGGTAGGTTTTTTTCCCGGTTTTGCAAGCGGGACGGGTGGGGCGAGGGGGTTAGCCGCGGGTGTCGTTGACGTGTTCGCTGAAGAACCAGGCGGCGCTTTCGCGGAGCAGTTGCACGCACTCGTCGAGGGGAAGGGCGAGTTGCCCGCCGGCCGCGTTGCGGTGCCCGCCGCCGCCGAAGTAGCGTTTAGCCCAGAGGTTGACGGGGATCTCGCCCTTGGATCGGAAGGAGAATTTGACGCGTTCCTTGCGCTCGGTGATTTGCACGGAGACGAGTACTCGCTCGATGGCGAGGGGCATGTTGACGACCCCCTCCAGGTCGCCGTCCTTGAAGTCGAATTTTTCCAGCTCCTGGCGCGTGACGGGGATGATGGCGAGGGGGTATTCCTCCTCGATGGTCATTTTGTTGAGGAGGCAGTGCCCCTCCAGGCGGAGGCGGGAGAGGGAGCAGCGCTGGTAGAGATGGTCGTGCACGCGCTCCTTTTGCATTCCCAGGGCGAGGAGGTCGGCGATGACGCGGTAGGTGCGGGGGCGCGAGGAGTTGTGGCTGAGGCATCCGGTGTCGGTGGAGATGCCCGCGTAGAGGGCGTTGGCGATGCCGGGGTGGATGATGGCCTTGCCCCACGCTTTGGCGATGAGGGTGTAGAGTAGCTCGCAGGTGGAGGATACGCGGGTGTCCGAGAAGCGGTAGGTGGCGCCTTCGGGGTCGGGGTGATGGTCGATCATCAGTATCTCCCCGCGGAATTTGCGGGTGATGGGTTCGAGGTCGCCTTCGCGGGCGAGGGTGTTGTGGTCGAGCATGCACAGGAGGCCGGCCTCGCGCAGCCACTCCTTGCACTCGCCGGGGCGGTTTTGGAAGGAGATGGCGTCGCTGACGCGGGGTAGCCACCTGAGGTAGTCGGGGAAATAGTCGCACGAGAGCAGCCGCGCTTGCATGCCGAGGGCGTCGAATAGCTGCCAGAGCGCGGAACAGGCGCCGGCCGCGTCGCCGTCGGGCGAGATGTGCGGGATGATCGCGATCTTGAGGGAGGGGTCGGCGAGGCGTTGTTTGAGTCGTTGGATGGTCTCTTTCGCGGTCATTCCCATTCGATGGTGGCGGGTGGTTTGGAGCTGATGTCGTAGACGACGCGGTTGATGCCGCGGACGTTGTTGATGATGCGGTTGGAGACCTTGGCGAGGAATTCGTAGGGGAGGTGGCACCAGTCGGCCGTCATGCCGTCGGTGGATTCGACGGCGCGGAGGGCTACCACGTTTTCGTAGGTGCGTTCGTCGCCCATCACGCCGACGCTGCGCACGGGGAGGAGGATGGTGGCGGCTTGCCAGACGTTGTCGTACAATCCCTCCTCGCGGAGGAGGTTGATGAAGATGGCGTCGGCTTCCTGGAGCAGTCGCACCCGTTCGGGGGTGACTTCGCCGAGGACGCGTATGCCCAGCCCGGGGCCGGGGAAGGGGTGCCGGCGGAGGAATTTTTCGGCCAGGCCGAGGCTCCGTCCCACGCGTCGCACCTCGTCTTTAAAGAGGAGGCGGAGGGGTTCCACCACCTTTAGTTTCATGTAGTCCGGCAGGCCTCCCACGTTGTGGTGCGATTTGATGGTTTGCGAGGGGCCGTTGACGGAGAGCGATTCGATGACGTCGGGGTAGATCGTCCCCTGCCCCAGCCAGCGGGCGTCGGCGATGTCGCGCGATTGGGCGTCGAAGACGTCGATGAAGGTGTTGCCGATGATTTTGCGTTTCCGTTCGGGATCCTCCACTCCCGCCAGGCGCGACAGGAAGAGGTCGCCGGCCTCCACGCCAATCACGCGCAGCCCCAGCTCGCGGTAGTCCTCCATGACGGAGGCGTACTCCCCGGCGCGCAGCAGGCCGTTGTCCACGAAGATGCAGGTGAGGCCGCTGCCGATGGCGCGGTGGAGCAGGATGGCGGCTACCGTGGAGTCCACTCCCCCGGAGAGGCCGAGGATGACGCGGTCGTTGCCGATCTTCGCCTTGAGGTCGGCCACCGTCGATTCGATGAACGAGTCCGGCGTCCAGTCCTGCCGGCAGCCGCAGATCCCCGCGACGAAGTTTTCGAGCAGCGCGGAGCCGTCGGTGGTGTGGTAGACTTCGGGGTGAAATTGTATGCCGAAGGTCGGTTCGTCCTCCAGCTGGTAGGCGGCGTTTTTGACGTCGGCGGTGCTGGCGGTGACGCGGTATCCCCCCGACAGCCGCTGGATGGTGTCGCCGTGCGACATCCACACTTGCGATCCCGCGCCGATGGAGCGGAACAGCGGGCACTCCCCGTCCACGAAGGAGAGGTTGGCGCGCCCGTATTCCCGCGAGTTGGAGGCTTTCACCTCGCCCCCGAAGTGGTGGGCGAGGTATTGCGCCCCGTAGCAGATGCCCAGCAGGGGGAGCTTGCCTTTGATGGAGGAGAGGTCGGGGCGCGGCGCCTTTTCGTCGCGCACGGAGAAGGGGCTGCCCGACAGGATGACCCCTCGCGTGGCGGCGTCCGGCGCGGGGAAGTGGTGATAGGGGTATATCTCGCAATAAACGTTTAGCTCCCGCACCCGCCGGGCAATGAGCTGGGTGTACTGGGAGCCGAAGTCAAGGATTAAAATTTTTTCTTGCATGCATGTTGTGTGTTGGCGATTATTCCTCCTCTACCAGCGAGAGGGTGTAGTGATCCCAGAAGCGGTAATCGGTGTCCATCTGCTCGTAGTAGAGGCGCCCGGTCAGCGGTTGCAGGTCGTCGACGCGCACGCCGGTGGTGTGGTATTGCAGCTTTTCCTCCGCCGCGCCGCGGGAGTATATGATGCTGACGCCGCCCAGGAAGTAGTAGGAGGATACCTTTCTGTAGTGCGCGACGATGGTGGTGGTGCAACGCTCTGCCGGCGCGCCGGCGGCGGGGAGGAGGGCGCGTCCAAGCGGGTTGAAATGGTCGGAGGTGACGCGGGCGACGTACCTGATCACGGCGAGATCCTTGAGCTTGATGTATATTTCCCCCTCGTAGGAGAGCGCGGAGGCGTCCCCCGTCGTGGAGATCGTCGGCTGTTTGCAGGTGTAGGCGATGATTTGGACGGTGTCCCCCTCGTAGAAGGTTTTTCCCTGGTCGCGGAAGGTATAAT
Source organism: Odoribacteraceae bacterium (assembly GCA_031267995.1). GTDB lineage: Bacteria > Bacteroidota > Bacteroidia > Bacteroidales > Marinifilaceae > JAIRKS01. The sequence goes on from JAIRXZ010000215.1 coordinate 5,994, forward strand.
CGCGGTAGTTCGCGATGTCGAGGGCGTTGCGTCCGTGCCTTACCGCGTCGGCCGTCACCACGTCGTCGAAGTTGATCATTCCCCCTGCCACCGTGGTGAGCGGCTTGTCGCGGCGCACCTGGGTGAAGGTGTAGTTGATGTCCGCGAAGGATTGCTCGGTGTCGCCGCGGGCGTATCCCCTGCCGTCGTGGAGCAGGAGGATGGCCTCCTTCTTCTCCCGCGGTTGGCCGTTGGCGAAAAGCTCGCGGGAAAAGTAGCCCTCGTAATTATAAGGACGGGGGATGTAGTTTCCGGGGATGGCCTTGACCACCCGATCCAGGAGCTTCCGGATGACGTCCACGGAGGCTACCACCCGGACACCGGCCAGCTCGTAAGAGACCGGCGTCAGCCGGATGACGAGCTCGCGCCCTTGCAGGTCGCGGAACTTGGCGTCGCGCGAGGCGTAGCCGACGGCCGAGAAGCGCGTTTGATGGTCGGCGTAGCGTTCGGGCACCGCGAGTTCAAAGTAACCGTCCATGTCCGAGGCGACGCCCAGCGTGGTGCCGATCAGCCCGATGTTCACGAACGCCATCGGCTCGTTGGTGCGCTCGTCCAGCACGCGCCCTTTCACGCGTATCTTCTCCGCGTCCTGGGCGAACGCGGGAGAGAGAAAACCGATAAGTAATAGGAAACACGGCAGAATTCTCGTGTTCATGACCATAATGTAAAGTATTTGAGGTTATCACTCGCGCCCCGGAAAAGCCCCTGGGGCACCGACGCGAATATAGGGATTATAATTCAATTGGCAACCGAGGGGCTATTTTAGCGGCGACAGCGGGGGGTGAGATGCCGCGATTTTCCCCCGGATTGAGGGGAGATTTTCGCGACGTCCGAGCCGTTCAACTGCCTCGCTCGCGGGCGCGAGGAGGCGATCGGAACGCGCCAAATTTAACGATTGGTTGCCAACGGTATACTCGAAATGTGGCGCTCAATGTGAAAAATAACGCTGCCGATGTTTTGAAAATCCACGGAAAACCCTCTACTATGTGGCAAAAAGTAAAACTAACTAATGAAAAAACGATGGGTAGTCAACACAACACCTGACGAGGAGGCAATCAGAAGATTGGCCGAAGAGTTTCGC
>JAIRXZ010000080.1 GCA_031267995.1 Odoribacteraceae bacterium
TTTTTTCCAACGTACGTGTTTTTTTCTCCCACGTACGTGGATTTTTTTCCAACGTACGTGTTTTTTTCCCACACGTACGTGGATTTTTTTCCAACGTACGTGTTTTTTTTCCCCACGTACGTGGATTTTTTTCCAACGTACGTGTTTTTTTCTCCCACGTACGTGTTTTTTTCTCCCACGTACGTGGATTTTTTTCCAACGTACGTGTTTTTTTTTATCACGTACGTGGATTCTTCTCACACGTACGTGTTTTTTTTCCCCACGTACGTGTTTTTTTGCTCGCGGGGCAGAAATTTTCCCCTGCCGGGCAAAAAGCCCTCGCCAACGGACGTTTTTTTTCCCCCATCGGAGAGGGATCCTTCTCTACCGGACGGTGGTTTTTCTTCCCCGCCGGTGGATCTTTTTCCAGCGTGCACGGATTTTTCGCCATCGCGGGTTTTTCCCGCGCGTCTGTCCGGCGCGGGGCGAAAAAAGCGCGCGCCCCCGGAGTGGGAGCGCGCGACGGGCGGACACTAGATGAAAGTACAGAGTTGTGTGCGGCGCGGGCGACGCGGGCGACAGGCGCGGCGTGGCGGGCGGGGGATGTTACTCCGCGAGCGCGTCGTGGCGCTGGCGATAGAGGTTGCCGGCGGCCTGGATGTCCCAGCCGTTTTGCATGGCAAAGTCGACGACAGTCTGGTACTTGGCGGCTCGCGCCTTGCTGTTGTCCAGGTAGTCGCGTTTGATGTTGTCGTACGATTCGGTAGCCAGGAGGCGAATCCAATCGTCGAGATCGGCGCGGAAATCACGGGAGCCGTTTCCGGTGATGTATCCGCCGTTGGCGGTCATCTCGGCGATGTCGGCGTTGTACTTGACGTTGTCGTCAGTCGCGTAGTAGTCATCCAGTATCCGCTCGTAAATCTCCCCGTTGTCGTGCGCTTTGCCGGCGGCGACGAAGCCGGCGGGGGCTTCCTCCAGGCGGTGCGTGATGGAGGTGGCGATGAGGCGCCAGACGCCGACGGCGAGGGTGGAGTCGCGATAATAGTGGTTGGCGGGATCGACGAGTGGCTCGTCCTCGGGCACTTCGCTCTGCGGCCAGGAGATGATGATGCGACCGCGGCCGAGGATCTTGAGGGGGTAGATCCAGAACCTGGCGCCGTATGTTTTCACGTAAAAAATCTCGAGCGGGAAGAACTTTTTGGTAAATTCCGGGGAGACGTTGGAGAGGAGGGCGGAGGTGTAGAGGAAGACCTCGTTTTCGCGGGAGGGGTCGAGATTTTCGGCGCCGAAATTCCTGACGAGGGCGTCCACCTCGAGGATGGCGTTTGTAATCTCCTGGATGCTGGAGAAATAGGTGCGCGTCCAGATGCCGTACCGCTCGAAGATGTCGTGCACCGCGGGGGCGGCGTCCTCGCCGGGGGAGAACATTTCGATGATGCCGAGGTGTTCTGAGGCTTCGGGCGCTGTCTCCTTGCTGCACGCCGCGAGGGCGGCGATGATGGTGAATATGGCTATTGCTTGTTTCATGTTTTTTTTATTTTACCTGGGGTTTAATGGCATGTTGGGGCTGTTTTCGAGTTCAGTTTGAGGGATTTGTAGGACGTAGCGCGGGTCGCCCGGTTCGAGCGCGTGGATGATGCCGTTTTTGTAGGCGTGGACGATGCGCTGTTGCTTGCCGAAACGCCGGAGGTCGAACCAGCGGAGGCCGGCGTCGAAGGCGAGTTCCAGGCGTCGCTCCTCGAGGACGCGGGTGAGGGCTTGCGCGTCGGTAAAATTGGCGTGGAGGAGGGGGACGAAGGTGCCTTGCTTGTAGCGGGTGACGAGGAGGCGGTTGAGGTCGGCGATGGCCTCTTCCTTGTGTCCCAGGCGGGCGTGCGCCTCGGCGCGGGTGACGTATGACTCGCTGACTTTGAAGCCGATGTAGTAGGCGTATTTCTCCTGGGTGGCGAACATTCGGTAGACGGTGGGGCCTACCTGTACCTTGTCTATGGCGGTGGCGGCGAAGGATTCGAAGATGTAGCGGCGGTAGTCCTGCGTGGAGTCGGCGGGGTTGCGGTAGCAGAGGTCGAGCAACTCGGTGGAGGGTTTAAAGGTGTAGCCGTCATAGTAGTAGATGTTGTTGTTGGCGCGTCCGCCGACGTAGAAGAGTACCTCGTTTTTGTATTCGGTGTCGAGGAAGCCGACGTTTCCGAAGAATGCCCTGTTGCCGCGGTCGTCGAGGTGGGGCTGCACGGAGTTCATGTCGCCGAGCGGTTTGGTGTTGATGACGTCCGTGGCGGCGGTGATGGCCTCCTCGTATCGCTTGGTGAAGAGGAAGACGCGTGCCTTAAATGCCTGGAGGGTGAGGTGGTTGAAGCGGTAGGGGCTGGTGCCGCTTTTCCCCGCGAGGTCGCGCTCGGCTATTTGAATATCGGCGTCGATCTGCTCCCAGACTTTGCCGACGGGGACGCGGACGTTGTTTTGGGTGCTCTGGTGGACGTCCTCGGCGCTGAGGGGCATGGGCACGCCGGGGGCTTCGAGATTCTGCTCGTCCCAGGGTTCGGCGTAGAGGTTGACGAGGTAGAAGTAGCAGTATGCCCTGAGGGCGTGCGCCTCGCCGCGAACGGTTTCAAAGAGGTTTCCCTCGTCCGGCGCGGGCTGTCGGTTGCTGAAATTGTCGATGACGGTGTTGGCGTAGTAGATGGAGTTGTAGAGTTGGTTCCAATAGGAGTCCTCGGCGTCGGCGAGGTAGTGGGTAGCCGCCCAGACAAACCAGGGTTCGAGGGCTGCCGAGGGCGCGGACGGGGCGTTGAGATTGGCGTAGACGTTGTCCGTGGCCAGATCCGTGCGCATGAAAAAGTCGGTGCGCGGGTAGCCGCCCAGGAGAATGGACTCGTAGTCGGCGACGCTGACGGGGATCATGCTGTTGACGGGCTTGATGTCGAGTAGATCGCAGCTCGCGACGATGGCGGCGATCAAGAATGTGTAAAGTATTTTCATCGTGAGTGTGTTTTAGAATTGGATGTTGACGGAGAAGGAGTAGGTGCGCGTCAGCGGCAGGTAGGTGTTGCCGAAGGATACGTTGGAGTTGGTGGTGGAGGAGTAGCGCATGGTGGCTCCGGTGGCCTCCGGGTCTTGTCCCTTGAGCTTGGAGGTGTGCCAGGCGTGGAGGTTATAGCCCTGGAGCATGAAACGGATGTTTTGTATGCCGTTGGCGCGCATCTTCTCCGAGAACCAATCGTATGAGAGTGAGAGGTTTTGCAGGCGGACGAAGTTGCCGCTGACCGTTCGGAGGTCGCTGTTGTCGTACATCTGCGAGTTGGTGGGGCTTTCGTTGAAGAGTGCCGGCTCGTAAGGATCTATCTCGAGGCGAGGGATGTTGGTCGCGTCACCGGGTTGTCGCCAGCGGGAGGCGAACTCCTTGGAGAGGTTCTGGCCGGGCGCGGGGTAGGCGTAGACGTAGCCGGCCGAGAGATTGCGCAAGCGGATGACGTTGCCGAAGCTGCCGACGAGGAGCGCCGAGAGGGTGAAGTTCTTGTAATAAACGGCGTTGGTGAGGCCTCCTTGCCAGGTGGGCATGGTGGTGCCGGAGTAGGCGAGGGCGGTGATGTCGTTCATGCCCATGAGGACGGTGGCGGGTTCTTCGGTTTGGTTTCCCTGGGCGTCGGTGACGGTGTTCATCTTGCCATTATAGAATTTGGCTCGACCGTCTTCGTTCAGACCCGCGAACCGGTACGACCACAGTCCGTTGACGGGCTTCCCGACGACGGCCGAGGCGGAGTAGTTGGAACGCTGCGGGTTGGTGAGCAGGGAGTAGGTGGGTTGCGAGTAGACGTCGAGCACCTCGTTGTGGTTGTAGGCGGCGGTGAGGTGCGTCGTCCAGCGCAACTGGTCGGTGTCGATGTTGATGGTGTTGAGGGAGAATTCCCAGCCCCGGTTGAGGATGGATGCCCAGTTGACCTGGAGGGTGGAGAAGCCGGAGACGCGCGATACTTGCTTGCTGCCCAGCATGTCGACTCCCTTTTTGCGGTAGTACTCGATGACGCCCTTGATCTTGTGGTTGATGATCCCGAACTCGAGGGCGGCGTTGATGGAGATGTTTTTCTCCCACTTGAGGTTGGGGTTCTTGGGGGCGCTGATGACGAGGTAATTCTCGTTCTTCTCGGCATCCACCCGCCCGATGGTGGCCACGAGGCTGGAGTAGGCTTGCGAGGCGACATTCCCCTGCGTGCCGTACGAGGCGCGGAGGGTGAGATAGTCCACCCAATCGACCTTGCTCATGAAATCCTCCTCCTTCACCTGGTAGTTGGCGCCGACAGCCCAGAGGGGTTGGAAGAGGTTGTTGGTTTTGATACCGAAGCGGTTGGATCCGTCCACGCGAGCGTTGAAGCTGGCCGTGTAGCGGTTGCGATAGGAGTAACCGGCCGTCCCGTACCACGAGAGGGCGGCGCCTTCGTTGAGGTTTTGCGACCAGAAGGGGCGTCCGTTGTACTTGAACAGCTCGTACTGCGGTATTTGCTGGTGCCCCCTGTCGTGCGCGTAGCCGTATATTTCGGTGGTTTCATCCTCGTAGCGGGAGGTGCGGATCTCCTGCCCGACCATCGCGTCCACGCGGTGATCGCCGGCGAGCGTTTGCATGTAAGCGAGCTGGTTGCGGAAGGTGATGGAGGAGTTGTTGCTGCTCCTGACCTTGCGGTAACCGCCGTCAATCCAGATGGGTTGCGAGGTGTAGTCGACAATCTGGAACATGTCCTTCTTGCGCGCCCGGACGAAGTAACTGTCCTCCGTGGCCACATCCTCCTCCGTCGTGTTCTGCTTGGTGAAAGAGAACAGCGAGGAGAACGTGAGGGAGGGAATGACGCGCCACTCCACGTCGAGCGTCCCCTTCAACCCGAAGCTGGAAGAGCCGCGCCAGGTCTGCTCGCGATTCTCCAGGAAGTTAAATTTAAGGTCATTAATGTACATGTAATTAAACTCCCCGGCCTCGTTGAACGCGTTGTGGGCGCGGGTGGTGTAGATAGCCCACTCGTAGGGGTTCTCCCTGGAATCCTGGGCGAAGAAACTCTTGCTGTCGCGCGTGTTCACGTCGAGGATACCCCCCACGCGGAGGTTGTCGCGCAGCCGGGTGTAGACCTTGGCGTTGGCGGTATAGGTCTGCATACCCACCTCGCGGGCGGTAGCCTGCTCGTCAGAATAACTGCCTGAGAGGTAGAATGTCGTCTTCTCCGTCCCCCCGGAGATGCTGAGGCTGTGCCGGTGCGTGATGGCGTCGCGGAAAAGGTGCTTGAACCAATCGGTATTCACCTCCTCCAGCTGTTTCACCTTTGCCTCGAACTGCTCCCAGGTAATCTTGCGGTCTTGCACGTCAATAAAATAACGCTCGAAATCGGTGACCGTCCCGTACTTCCCGGCGCTGGGCGAGATAGCCCCGAAAGCCCCCGCGCGCACCATCTCCAGGTTGACGTCGATGCGCTCCTTGGAATTCATCATGTAACCATTTTCCAGGCGGGGACGCTCCCCGACGGTGATGCTGCCGTTGTAGTTGATCTTGGTCTTGCCGGCGTCGCCCTTCTTGGAGGTGATCACGATCACCCCGTTGGCCGCGCGGGTACCGTAGATCGCCGTGGCGGCGGCATCCTTGAGCACGTTGATCGACTCGATGTCATCGACGTTTACCCCGCCGACGCCCGAAGCAATCAGGTTGCGGTTGTTCAAAATATCGTCCGGCGTGGCATTCACGGGATCGTCCAGGATAATCCCGTCGACCACCCACAGGGGCTGCACGTTGCCGCTGAGCGTGGAGGTACCGCGGATGCGGATCTGCGGGATCGCCCCGGGAGCGCCGGAAGTGCTCATGACGGTCATGCCGGCCACCTGCCCCTGCAACAACTTGTCGATGTTGGGTTGGTGGATCCCCTTCAGGTCGTCCATGTTCACGTGACTGATTGCCGAGGTGAGGTTGCGGCGCTCGATCCGCTGGTAACCGGTGACCATCACCTCGTCCATCTCGCTCACCTCGTCCTCCATCACCACGTCGAGGGTGGTCTGACCGGTGAAGGTAATCTCCCTCTTTTTCATCCCGATAAACGAAAATACCAGCACGGTGCCGCGCCCGGCGCCCAGCTGAAACTTACCCTGGTCGTCCGTGGCGACGCCGGTCTGCGTCCCCTTCACGAGGACAGTCACCCGCGGCAGCGGATTCCCCTTCACGTCCGTCACGCGACCGCTCACGATGCTAATCCCGGACTGCGGCACGGCGCGCGCCTCCACGATGAGGATAAACTCCCCGTTCTTCTCGAACCCCAACCCGCGGGGCGCCAGCGTCTCCTGCAAAACCTTCTCCAGCGCGGCGTCCGCGTAATCCACCTTGATCTTGGCGCTATTGTCCAACATGCCGTTGTTATACATCACGATGCAACCGGTCTGCCCGCGAATCTCCTCGAACAGTTGCCGGTACGTGATCTCGGCGGCGGGCAGCGTCAGCCGGTGCTGCGAAAAACCGTTCGCGTGGCTCCCCAGCACGAAAAATAACACGAGCGACATCGTGATCTTCGCGATCACGAGCGTCCTCTTCACGCCACCTCGCCACGAAGCGGCAACCTGTAATACTCCTTCTTTCATACGTTAAATTGTTTGTTTATGTGGTTATGTACTTGTAGACCATCCTACAGCGCGTCGTGCACCTCGATGCACCGCCCCGTCACGACGAAGCGCGCGCTCGACGTCTTCTCGATAAAATCAAGCATGAATTGCAAATTATTATCCCGCTTCACCGCCCCGGTAAACGTCCGCGACCGCGCGAGGGGAGAGACAAAGACAAACTCCACGTCGTACCAGCGACCGAGCCGCGCGCACAACTCCTCCAGGTTCATCCCCTCGAAATCAAACATCCCCGCCACCCACGACGCGTGGTAAGCGGCGTTGACCGCCCGACGCGTCGCCTCCAGCGAGGCGTTATCCACCCGCGCCTGCTCGCCCGGCAGCAACTTCAGCTCCGTGGCGCCGGCGCGCACCGTCACCCGACCGCTGGCCAGCGTGATCTCCGTCACGGGATCGCCGGGGTACGCCATCACGTTGAACGACGTCCCCGTCACGCGCGTCGTGGTCGTCAGCGTGTGGACGATAAAAGGACGATCCTCCTTCGCCACCTCCAGGTACACCTCCCCCTCCACGAAAATCTCCCTTTTATCCCCCTCGAAAACAACCGGGAAACGCGCGCTACTCTCCGCGTTCAACCACGCGCGGGTACCATCCGAAAAAGTCATCACGTACATCCCCCCGCGCGGCACCACCAGCGTGTTAAACTCCAGCGCCGGCGGCGTCTCCAGCGAGCGATAGGTAAGCCCCGAAGCCGTGTCCTCCTCCGCCCGCGCGTACCCCACGTCCACCACGCTTCCCCGCGCCAGCTGCACCTCGCTGCCATCATTCAAAATCAACGTGGCCTTGCGGACGCCTCCCTGCACCAACTCGGCGGACGGCGACATCGTCCCCCGCCACTCCCCCGGACGCGCCAACCAAACGGCGCCCACCGCCAGCAACACCGCCGCGGCGACACCCGACAAATACCACGTCACCCGTCGCCCCCCGCGCACCCGTCGCCACGCCCTCCGCTCGTCAATCCGTCGCCACTCCCCGGCAAACCGCAGGCGGTAATACTCCGCGCAAAAGCGGTCGAACTCCGCCCGGTTCTCCTCGCTCCCGGCGAGCCACGCCCGCAGGTCACTCTCCTGTTCTCGCGTGGATTTTCCTTGCAAGCAAGCGATAATCGTCTCTTCCATGATGAATAAATCCATGTGTATAATTATTGCTGGTTAACGTGTTTGGCAGATAAACAGGAATTATCAAAAAATGGGTGAATAAATCCGCGTGTTTAACAACTGCCGGTTGACGCGCCTGGCAGGTAAACAGGAATTATCAAAAAAAGGGTGAATAACCCCGCGTGTTTAACAACTGCCGGTCGACGCGCCTGGCAGGTAAGCGGGAATGATCAAAAAACGGGAGAACATTAACTACTGCCGGTCGACGCGCCTGGCAGGTAAGCAGGATTTATCAAAAAACGGGTGAGTAAACGGGTATGTTTAACTACTGCCGGTCGATGCGCCTGGCAGGTAAGCAGTACTTATCAAAAAACGGGTGACTAAACGGGTGAGTGAACGGGTGAAAAAACAGCAGCAACAACGCGGGATGATCCTTCAACGCCACCCGCAACTCCTTTAGCCCCAGCCGGAGCAACGTCTTGATCGTGTTCACGGAAACGCGCAACTCCCCGGCCGCCTCCTTGTAACTGCGCTCCATCAGCACCACGCGCTCCACCACGCGACGCGTCTTCTCCGGGAGCGCCTCGAGGGCGCGCGCCACCACCCCCGCGGCCTCGTCATCCATCGTCTCCGCCTCGCGACAAGCAATCTGGTAATGTGGAAGGTCGAGCGTGCCCAGCGGCAAACTCCTCTTTTCGAGAAAATTGATACACGCGTTCTTCACCACGGTAAAAAGATAAGTGGCCAACGCCCCCTCCGCCACCCGACCGAGGTTCCCGCCGTTCCACAACTTCACGAACTGCTCCTGCACGATATCCTCCGCCTCCTCCAACCGGTGTACGAACGTGTTGGCAAACACCACCAACGGGCGGTAATAACGCCTGAACAGGAGGGTTAAATCCTCCCTTCCGCTTGTCCCCGTTGGGTCATCTGTCCTTATCATTCGTGGAGTCATGTGACAAATCGCGTAAATCTTCACCGCGAAGCTAAATTTTTTCACGAACTTTCACGATATTCGTGTTTAAAAAATCACGAGCACGCCCCCGGAAACCAATTAAGCAAAACTCGCCACCGACAGACACGCGAAATGACACAACCGGCCGCGGAAAACCCGCGAACACTCTCTGCGCGTGTGCGCCCTTCCCCCCACGTGCACCCCGACAACACACCCTAACGATAACAATATGCTGTAGGGGCGCGCCTCGCGTGCACCCTTTCCCCGTGTTGTACCCTTTCGCTGGCGCGGGCTTGTAGCCCGTGCCTCCACCGGGGTCATGATTGTTGGCTTTTGTTGTTTGGGCTTCGACAGGCTCAGCCACCGTGGTAGTGGTGGCTTCGACAGGCTCAGCCACCGCGGTAGTGGTGGTGGCTTCGACAGGCTCAGCCACCGTATAATAGCCGCTGTGGCTGAGCACCATAGTGGTGGCTGAGATTGTCGAAGCCCCGGTACAATTTCGACAGGCTAGCCACCTCCCCGGTGGCTGAGCACCATAGTGGTGGCTGAGCTTGTCGAAGCCATTGGATAATGCTGTAGGGGCGAATAATTATTCGCCCTTCCCCGCGTGTGCACCCGCGACGTGTTTTGCTTTACAGGCGGTGAGGGCGAATAATTATTCGCCCCTACAGTGTTACCGGTGTTGTCGTTAGGCGGGAAAGGGCGCACACGCGGGTGCGCCCTTACAACGTTCGCACACCACGACAACAACACCGGTAAACATACGGGGGCGCCCCTCGCGGGTGCCCTTCCCGCGTGTGTATTTCCGCTGGCGCGGGCTTGCAGTCCGTGCCACCACCGGAAGGCCACCTTTTCGTTGGAAAATGTTGTAGGGGCGCCCCTCGCGGGTGCCCACCTCTTTGTGTAGAGACGTAGCGTGCTACGTCTCACGTCTGGGGTGCGATTGCTTTCCAAGTCCTGAGACGTAGCACGCTACGTCTCTACAGAGATCGTCAAGCCCATATCCGTACATCAGTAGAGACGTAGCGTGCTACGTCTCAGGTACCGGGCAGCCCTTTCTCGTACCTGGCGGTCACCACAAAAAAAGCTCCCCCGGTAAAATCCTTGTAGCCGTCGCGGATTCAAGGATCGGGGGAGCGGGTTCACTTACAGAGCGGATACTGTACAGCGAACGTCGATTTAAGAATGAACTTCTAAATTAAAATTAACGATGAAAGTAAAATTTCTTCTTGACGTTTGTCCACCCGCGGCCGCCGCCTTGT
>JAIRXZ010000162.1 GCA_031267995.1 Odoribacteraceae bacterium
TTGTTTTGTTCATATCTTCCATCGCTACGTTTGCTGTTTTAGTAATGGGTTCCGCTGAAACTTTTTTTAACGCACAAATCTAAACTCTATAATTTACTTTACCAAGCGATTTTGAAAAAAAATATTTGAAAAACGGGTGAAAGTGGAAATGGAGGGTGTTTTCGTGGCAAATACAGGGGAAAAACCGGTGACGATGGATGATTTGCGTCTTTTTTCGGCGGCATGACGGGGCTGGACGGGGTGCGGGCGGGGGGTAAAAAGGGAACCGCGTGTTTACGCGCGCGGCGATATATCGTCGGTATTGGCATTTCGTGAGACGTAGCACGCTACGTCTCTACAGAGGAACTTACAATTGCAGGTTGTGGGCATCAGTAGAGACGTAGCATGCCACGTCTCACATCACGGGCACGGGCTACAAGCCCGCGCCAGCGGGAAAGGGGGGAGGAATAGATTACCCCTGCGGGTTGGTTGATCGCGGGGGTTTGGGGTGGGGGTGTTATCAATGCCGTAGGGGCGAATAATTATTCGCCCTTACAATAGGGTGAACGATCCCGTGGGCGAATGATTATTCGCCCCTACAGCAGGGCGATTTCGCGGTTGGGTTAGCGTCGGGGGTAGCCGACGGGGTTGTTGAGGACGGGGATTTGGGTGTCGGTGAGGTTCAGGAGTTGTTTGATGATGGTTTGATCCATGTAGGCGCGGGGGACGGTGGAGAGGCCCGTGGCGGCGCAGAAGATGTTGATGTTTTGGGAGACGATGCCGCCGTCCATGCCTGCCCAGAAGCGGGCTTTGTCGGTGTCGTCGAGGCGGAAGCGGGAGTAGTCGGAGATGATGAGGAGGACAACGGGCGCCGTTTTGACAAATTCCTGCCCGGCGGAGAGGGCGGGGCGCAGGTCGGTGGCGATGACGGGTTTGAGCAGGTGGTTTGCCGGGTCGTAGAGGTAGGTGGCGTGGGGGAGGCAGACGTAGAGGTCGATGTCCTGGGCGTTTTTGGCGGTGGGGGCGGTGTGGCGGCCATCGGGACGGTTGACGCCGTAGGCTGCCCAGAGGAGGTCGGCGAGGTCTTGGTCGGAGAGTGGTTTGGCGTCGAGGGCGCGGGCGGATGCCCTGGCGTCGAGGGCTTGCATGAGGGGGAGGCCGCGGGTTTTGTCGGGCGCGAGGAGTTTGATTTCTTTGGTTTCTTGCGCGAGGGCGGGGAGGGCGATGGCAATGATGATTGCCGCGAGGATTTGTTTTTTCATGATGTGTGTTTTCGCGTGTTAATAATAGGTGATTTGTCGCCGGGTGTAGTCGTAGATGTCGGGGTTGGGGGTGTCGGCGCGGAGGTAGCTTTCCGTCCAGTTGCCGCGGCTGTCGGCGCGGAGGATGACGCGGAGGTGTCCGTTTTCCGTGGGGGTGGCGCGCGAGGGGAGGTAGTCGTCGGAGAGTCCCCAGATGATGTGGCCGTTGGCGTCGAGGGGGTATATTTTTTTGCTGACGGGGATGGGGTTTTGTTCGTCGCCGTTGGTGGTGTATTCGAGGGCGGTGGCTACGCGTTCGTCGTAGGTGTAGGTGGTGGTGGTGACGGTGGGGGAGAGGTCGGTACGCGTTTCTGAGGTGATGCGCAGGTTTTGGTCGTAGGTGTAACGGAAGGTGTAGTTTTCCTCGTGGCTGCCGTCGGGGAGGATGTTGTAGGCGGTGTGGCCGGTGCAGAGGCCGATGGGGGTGAAGGTGTAGTCGTCCTTGGCGAGGGGCTGGCCGGGGAGGATGTCGTCGTTTTGTCGCGTGGGCTGGAAGATGTCGACGGTGAGCGTTTTGACGCCGGGGCGGAGGTCGACGTCGAGGAGCGAGAGGTAGTGGGTGTCGATGTAGTACGTTTGCACGGGGGGTGTTTCCCAGGAGCAGGCGGCGAGGGTGGCGAGGGCGAGGGTGATGGCTGTTTTCATGTTTTATTGGTGGTAGGTGTTTTGGCGTTGGTAGTGCTCGAGGATGTTGGCGGCGGTGATGTTGCCGTTGTTGTCCCTGAGGGTGTGGAGGATGTAGCCGGTTGTCCATGCCCCGTCGGGGTCCGTGGCGGTTTCGATGAAGGCGAGGGAGGATGTGGGGTTGGGGAGAAAATCGTCATCGGTGGCGCGGCTTTCGGGGGGCGATTGGTCGATGTGGCCGTTTTGATCGAGGTGATAGATGATTTCTGCCGTTTGGGTGTAGTGTTGGTTGTCGGTGGAGGTGTAGGTGAGGCGGGTGGCCGTGCGATTTTTGTCGTCATATATATAGGTGTGTTTTTCGTAGGCGGGGCCGGGGGTGGCGGTGAGTTCCGATGTGATGCGGTGTTTCCGGTCGTACGCGTAGTCGACGCCGCGGGCGAAGGCGAGCGGGGCGTTTGCCGACGGGGGGAGGAGGGTTTGTTCGTTGGTGATATAGCCCTGGAGGTCGAAATGGGCGGTGGTCTTTTCGATGGTGTCGCCGGCGACGACGTTGCCTTGCGGATCGGTGTCGCCGCGGCAAATGGTGAGGATGGTGGTTTGAAGTGCCCCGGCGAGGCAGCCGGTGGGGATGTTGTAGCGTTCAAAGAAGCGGTTGAAGTGGTGGGAATCTTCGTGATAGATGGCGACGCGCTGTCCCCCCTTCTGGCAAGCGAGGAGGAGGGGGAGGAGCAGGAGCAGAGTGACGTGTTTTTGTTTCATAGGCTTTTCTTTCATCTGCACGGGTGTGAACAGGTGGCGAAGTTAGTATTTTATTTAGAAAACTTGCCGTGCGATGTCCCTGATATTCTCCGAGGTTCCCATGGTATAGTAGTGAACGGCGGGTGCGCCCCCGGCGATGAGTTCGCGGCTTTGGGCGACCGCCCATTCGATGCCGAGTTGGTTGACGGCCTCGTTGTTTTTACAGCGGAGCGCCTCGCGGACGAGGGGCTGGGGGATGTCGATATTAAAGGAGCGCGGGAGCATTTCGATTTGCCGGACGGTGGAGAGGGGTTTGATGCCGGGGATAATGGGAACAGTGATTCCCGCCCGGCGACAATCGGCAACAAAACGGGTAAAAACGCTGTTGTCGAAGAACATTTGGGTGACGATATAGTTGGCGCCGGCGTCTATTTTTCGTTTAAGATTTTCGATATCGACGGCGGGATTGGGCGCCTCGTTATGTTTTTCGGGGTACCCTGCCACGCCGATGCAGAAGTTTGTGGGATGCGCGTCGGTGATGCCGGCGTCGAGATACTCCCCGCGGTTCACGCGGACGATTTGTTCCACCAGCTGGTTGCAGTGGCGATGTCCCCCCTCTTCGGGAACGAAAACGCGTTGACCTGCCGCGGGATCGCCACGCAGCGCCATCACGTTTTCGATATCGAGGAAATTCAGGTCGATGAGGATATTTTCGATAGCGTGCGGCGTGGCTCCCCCGCAGAGCACGTGTGGCACCACCTCCACGCGGAAGCGCTTCATGATGGCCGCGGCCAGGGCAACGGAGCCGGGGCGTTTGGTGACGGTGACGCGTTCGATAACGCCGTCCGGTCGTTGGCGAAACTCCTCCTCGTCGCGGTGGAAGGTAATGTTAATAAAGGGGGGCGAAAACTCCATGAGCGGTTCGATGGCGCGGTATATTTTTTGGCTATCGCCGCCGCGCAACGGGGGTACAAGCTCGAAGGAAAATAGGCTGCCGGAGGCATTGGCGAGGATGTCTGTCACTTTCATAACGCGTGTGTTTTATATTTTTATATCTTTTCCTTGTCGCCTGCGGGAATAGTCCTGCAATTGGTCATCGCCGATGGCGCCGACGCTAAAAAAGCGCGCCTCGGGATGGGCGATCAACATGCCGCAGATGCTGGTGGTGGGCGACATGGAATAATTATCGGTGAGGGTGATGCCGGTCTCCCCGCGTTTATCGACGAGGTCGATAACATCGCGTTTGAGGGCATGATCGGGACAAGTCGGGTAGCCAAACGCGGGCCGGATCACGCGGTTTTCCCCCTCCACCCGTTCCTGCATCCATTCGGCAAAAGCCTCCGTGAGGCGGGCGCAGAGGCTTTCGCGCAGCAGGTGCTCGAAATCGCGGTGATCCTCGCCGGGATGTTTATCGACCACCTTCAGGCAAAAGAGGCCGATGGCGCTGGTGTCGCCGCGTGGCGCGATAAAATCGGCGAGGCAGAGGTAGTGGCTACCCTCGGTTTGTTGCCGGAGCATGGGGAGGCGGTGTCCGTTATCGAGCACGATATCATCGCCCTCCGCGTGCGCGTCAAAAAAATGCAGGGCTATGCTCGCCTCGAACTCCCGCGCGGCGACAATCTCGCCAAGCCGTTCCAGGGCGGTATCGTAAAGGCGGGCAGCCTCCTCGTTGGCATAGATAATATCCGGGTACTTCCCCTTGAACCCCCAGAAATGGAAGAGAGGCGTCCAGTCGATGAGGTGCGTAAAATGGCTCACCTCCACGTTCCCCCGCAAGTTATACTCGCCGAAATCGGGCGCGTGGAAAGTTTCGCGAGGAAAGCGCGGAGCCTGTCGGCGCACCTGCTCCAGGGGGAGAAGTCGCGTGCTCTTCGCCTGGTGCTGCTCGCGAATCTGCACCTGTCGCGCCTTAATCTCGCGGAGATACGCCTCCCTGTCGCCCAGCAACCGCTTGACAATGCCGACGGTGCGCGAAGCGTCCCCTCCCTCCACCACGCAATAATCATAGAGAGGCGCCAGCTTCACGGCCGTGTGCACGGAAGATGTAGTCGCGCCGCCGACGATCAGCGGTATGCCGAGTTGCTGCTCCTGCATCAGCCGGCACAACTGCTCCATTTCGCCGAGCGAGGGCGTGATGAGGCCGCTCACCCCGATCAGGTCGGCGCCCTCCCGTTTGGCGGCCTCGACGATGACATGGTGATCAATCATCACGCCAAGGTCGACAACATCAATACTATTGCAAGTAAGAACAATGTTGACGATATTCTTACCGATATCATGCACGTCGCCCTTCACCGTGGCGAGGATCATCCGCGGCCGTCGCGCCACCTTGCCGTCGCCCTCCTCCCCTTGCCGGCGTTCAATTTCGGGCTGGAGGATCGCCACGGCCTCCTTCATCACGCGTGCCGCCTTCACCACCTGGGGCAGAAACATCTTCCCCTCGCCAAACAGTTGCCCCACGCGCTCCATCCCCTTCATCAGCGGCTGTTCGATAATCTGCACGGGCGACATGGCGGCCATCGCCTCGGCAATATCCACCGGCAGAAACTCCGTGATCCCCTTCACCAGGGCGTGCGCGAGGCGATCCTCCAGCGGGAGATCGCGCCACTCCTCGCGTTTCGCGTTTTTCTCCTCCCCCTTTCGCTCCTTGAATCGTTCGGCGAGGAGCGCGAGGCGTTCCGTGGCATCGGCGCGGCGGTTCAGCACCACGTCCTCCACGGCCTGGAGCAATTCGGGATCAATATCGTCGTACACCTGCAGCAGGGCGGGATTAACAATCCCCATGTCCAGCCCCGCGCGGATGGCGTGATAAAGGAACACCGAGTGCATGGCCTCCCGCACGGCATTGTTGCCGCGGAACGAGAAAGATAGATTGGAAATACCCCCGGACGTGTGGCAACCGGGCAGCTCCCGCTTGATCCAGCGCACCGCCTCGATAAAATCGACGGCATACGCGTCGTGCTCCTCCATGCCGGTGGCGATGGCCAGGACATTGACGTCGAAAATAATCTCCTCCGGCGGGAAACCCGCGCGCCGCGTCAGCAGGTCGTAAGCGCGGCGGACGATGGCAATCTTCCGTTCCAGCGAAGCCGCCTGTCCCTCCTCGTCAAACGCCATCACCACCACGGCCGCGCCCAATCGCCGTATCTCTATAGCCTTGGCGACGAACTCCTCCTCGCCCTCCTTCAGCGAGATGGAATTGACGATGCACTTCCCCGGCGCGTTTTTCAGCCCGGCCAGCAGCGTCGACCATCGCGAGGAATCGATCATCAGCGCGGCCTTGGCAATCTCCGGTTCATTGCTAATCACGCGGGTGAAATACTCCATCTCGGCCGTCCCGTCCAGCATGGCATCGTCCATGTTAATGTCGATAATGGAAGCGCCCTCCTCGATTTGCTTGCGGGCGACGAGGGCGGCCTCGTTATAATTCTTTTCCCTGATCAGGCGGGCGAACTTGGCAGACCCGGCCACGTTGGTACGCTCGCCGATATTGATAAAATTGCGCTCGCGGGCATCCACGGCCACCACGTCCAGCCCGCTCACCACCAGCGCGGGGGCGGGCGACGGGAGACGCCGAGGGGTCACGCCCCGCAACGCCTCGCGGATAGCCTTAACGTGCGCGACGGTGGTACCGCAGCACCCGCCGGCGATATTAATCAGCCCCTCCCCGGCCATCTTTTTGAGGTGCGCGGCGGTAAAATCGGGCGTTTCGTCATACTCGCCCATCTCGTTGGGCAGCCCGGCGTTGGGATATATCGAAAGATAGCGCGGCACCTTCGGCGACAACGCCCTCAGGAACGGGTGCAACTCCGTGGCGCCAAACGAGCAGTTCAGCCCGAAACTCAGCATCGGGTAATGCGCCAGGCTGTTATAAACCGCCTCCAGCGACTGCCCCGTGAGCACGCGCCCCCCGCGGTCGTTGATCGTCACGGACACCATCACGGGCAACGCCGTCCCCTTCTCCTGCTGCACGCGGGCGATGGCGTGCAGGGCGGCCTTGGCGTTGAGGCTATCGTAAATCGTCTCCACCAGCAACAGATCCGCCCCCCCGTCCACCAGGGCGCTCACCTGCAGGGCGTACGCCTCCTCCAGGAAATCGAAACCCACCTCCCGCCGCCCGGCATCGTTGGCATCCGAGGCCAGCGTCACGGACTTGGCGGTGGGGCCGATGCTCCCGGCCACGTGGATCATCCTGTCGCGGCAAGCGTCGGCGCTCAGCCTGGCCGCCCGCGCCCCCTCGAAATTGAGGCGGTACACCAGCGACTCGCACCCGTAATCGCCCTGCGAAACGGCGTTGGCGTTAAACGTGTTGGTTTCGATAATATCCGCCCCGGCCTCGATATACGCGTCATGCACCTGGCGAATCAGCATCGGGCGCGTCAGGTTCAGCATATCGTTATTCCCCTTCAACGGCACGGGATGCGCCCGGAACTCGTCGCCCCGGAAATCCTCCTCGGTCAGGCCGAAGCGTTGCAACGCCGTACCCGTGGCGCCGTCCAGGATCAGCACGCGTTCATTCAATTCATCTATGATACTCATGATTTCAAAATTTCAGGTCAAACTCGGCGCGGCCGGTAAACCGCCGCCCATCGATACAGACGGCGGCAAGGACGCCGGCAAACCACCGCCCCCTCGCGTCCCGCGTCCGTTGCCGGCACGCCCGCGCCCCGTACCCCGCGGGGAATCTCGGCCTCATACCTCCGCGAACTCTATCTTGAACAACCGCAGCGGGCACGCCTTCAGGCACAACTTGCAGGCGATGCACCGTTCCGGGTCGAAGCGGAGAATCCACTCCGGCGCGCCAATCGACAACGCCCGCGAGAAGCACGCCGACACGCAACTCCCGCAATTGATGCACCGCTCCCGGTCGTACGACACCTTGCTGGAGACGGGACTCACCGTCACCCCGTTATCGTTCAGGTAAGCGATAGCCTCGTCGATACCCCGCTCGTCCGCCTCGAACTCGGCCAGCAGCGAACCGGTTTTCCCCGGCTGGATCTCCGCCTTGAGGATATTGATACTCACGTCGTGCACGCGGATAAGGTCGTAAATCAGCGGCCTATCGGTAGCGTCCACGGGAAAAGAGAGCACGAGTTTCTTGATCATTTCTATAAACTTACGGCATTAATCCACTTTTTCTTCCAGCCTCCTGAGGGCGCCGGCGACGGGCATCGGTCGCGTCGGCTCCGTCAGCAGGAACTCCCCCGCGGCAATCCACGACTTCAACGTGGCGGCCACCTCCCGCGCCTTGGCCAGGCTGGCCACGGGCGCCGACCGCACGCGCTGCCCGTTGATCACGATTTCGCCCGACTGGAGGGCAGCGTAATTGGTCGTCCCCAGCACCTTACCCCCGTTCCCGTGGTCGACGATCACGGCCTCCACCCGCTCGTTGCCGATAGACACGCGTCGCGCCATATCCTCGTCCAGCACCGCCACGGGCACCCCCACGCCCACGAACAGGCTGACGCCAAACCGCTCGTGATACACCCCCCGCAGGAACGCGGTACTCATCCCCCTCAGGTCGCCCACCAGCGCCAGCGACCGCCCCTCGCCCGTCCCCCCGGCATCGTGAAACCGCGTCCCGTTCCACGCCACGTACCCCACCGCGCCCCCCAGGAACACGCGCGTCCCCGGGCCGATGGTGCGGCACTCCGGGTCGTTCACCAGCGGCGACAACTCCCCGGCGCCCCCGTACGCCGCGTTGCGCGACCTCGGCAGCAGCACCCCGGCGCGCGTGTAAATAATTTGGTCTGAACTATTCACGGCCACCTCCCCGTCGTTCGACGCGTTCCGCGGGTTATATAGATAGGCCTCGTTGAGGCTCTCCAAACTGACGCGCGTCCTGATGTGTTCGCGCGGGAAATCATCGGTCGCCTTCCCCCACGCCTCCAGCGTCACCTCCTTGCCGGCCACCAGATCCTCTATCACGTGCGCGCCGCCGTACCCGACCTTCTCCGGGTGCCCTTCCGCGGCGCCCAGGAAAGTATCATCGACGGCCAGCCCGGCGCACGCCCGTACGCCGTTCAGTTCCAGGCGTTCGGGGCGCGTGGGGGGATCGCTCTCGCCGAAATTCAGGAAAACCCCCGACGACCGCGTGGCGCTGAACGTGGCGGTCGTCACCACGTCCACGCGCCGGGCGATCTCCGCCGGCGACAGCTCTTTGGCCATGCGCGTCACCTCCTCGGCGGTGAGCACCACGGCCTTTCCGCTTCTGATTTTATCGTTAATTTCAGCGAATGATTTCATTTTTGACGCTTGTGTTGTTATGATTTTTTCCATCGCCCCGGTTTGCCCGGCGACGTGCCGGCGCGCGCTGTCGGCGGTTTCCCCCATCTCGCGAAATGTCCCGCCTGTTTCCGCGACAAATGGTTAATGGATGCGCGAAGAAATGGTAAAATCCCGAATAAAACAAGCGTTTGCCACCCCCCTCGCCGCTTTTTTCGCGCCGCGCGAGGGTGTTAATCCCTTTGCCGCGGCCGTTCTCGCGAGATTCTCGCCGTTTGTATTGAAAAACGCGCCGTTCTCTTTCGTTTCCGTGCCGTTCTCTTTCGTTTCCGCGCGTTTCCCTGCCAAACGCGTCCGGTTTCGGTCGCGCGTCGCGCGTGTCGTGAAGGAACCCGCGCCGGGTAGAAAAAAAACCGCGCCGGGTAGAAAGAAACCCGTACGCGTTAGAGAAAAAATCACGTGATAATTTTTTTCTGTCACGAGACAGAATTTTTTTTTCTCGAGACGAAAAAAAATTATCTCGAGAAAAAATTTTTTCGTCTCGAGACGGAGTTTTTCCATCTCGAGGTGATTTTTTTTCGTCTCGAGGCAGAATTTTCTAATCTCGAGATGATTTTTTTTCGTCTCGAGACATAATTTTTTAATCTCGAGATGATTTTTTTTCGTCTCGAGACAGAGTTTTCCAATCTCGAGATGATTTTTTTTCGTCTCGAGACAGAATTTTCCAATCTCGAGATGATTTTTTTTCGTCTCGAGACAGAGTTTTCCAATCTCGAGAAAATTTTTTTCCGTCTCGAGACAGAAATTTCCAATCTCGAGATGATTTTTTTCCGTCACGTGATGGATTTTTATTCGGGCACGGTTTTTTCCCTCTCCCGCGCGGGTTTGAGCGCGTCGGTCGCGGGTTTGTGCTTGTCGGGCGTGAGTTTGGGCGTGTCAGGCACGAGTTTGGCCGTATCGGTCGAGGAGGTGTATCAAAAACATATTGTTCGGGGGCGCATTTTTGGGGGAGGGGATTTTCGCGTGTCGCCTTTTATCGCTACATTCGCGGGGACGAAAAAATTCATAACAATAACTTTAAAAATAAAAAAGTATGGCAAAAATTAAAGTGGGGATTAACGGGTTCGGGCGTATCGGTCGCCTGGTGTTCCGGGCCGCCGTGTCGCGCGATGACGTGGAGGTGGTAGGTATCAATGATTTGATTGACGTGGAGTACATGGCTTACATGTTGAAGTACGATTCCGTGCACGGGCGCTTCCAGGGCGACGTGGCGGTGAAGGACGGGATGCTGGTGGTGAACGGGAGGTCGATTCGCGTGACCGCGGAACGGAACCCGGAGAACCTGAGGTGGAACGAGGTGGGGGCGGAGTACGTGGTGGAGTCTACCGGTCTGTTCCTGACGAAGGAGACGGCCGGGGCGCACCTGAAGGCGGGTGCCAAACGGGTGGTGCTGTCGGCGCCGTCGAAGGATGACACGCCGATGTTCGTGATGGGGGTGAATAACAAGAGTTACGCGGGGGAGACGATCGTGTCGAATGCCTCGTGTACAACGAATTGCCTGGCGCCGCTGGCGAAGGTGATTCATGATAATTTCGGGATCGTGGAGGGGCTGATGACGACGGTGCACGCGACGACGGCGACGCAGAAGACGGTGGATGGTCCCTCGGCGAAGGATTGGAGGGGCGGTCGCGCGGCGGGGGGGAATATTATCCCGTCGTCGACGGGGGCGGCGAAGGCGGTGGGGAAGGTGATCCCGGAGCTGAAGGGGAAGTTGACGGGGATGTCGCTGCGGGTGCCGACGCTGGACGTGTCGGTGGTTGACCTGACTTGCCGGCTGGCCAGGCCGACGTCGTACGAGGAGATCAAGGCGGCGGTGAAGAGGGCGTCGGAGAACGAGCTGAAGGGGGTGCTGGGGTACACGGAGGATGACGTGGTGTCGTCCGATTTCGTGGGCGAGAGCCGGACGTCGGTTTTCGACGCGAAGGCGGGGATCGCGCTGAATGACACGTTCGTGAAGTTGGTGGCCTGGTATGATAACGAGTGGGGGTATTCGAACAAGGTTATTGATTTGATAGCGTATATCGCTTCCGTTTGATGCCACGAGGCAGGGGGGGGCGAGAGGCTGGCCGGGATGTTCCCGGTCAGCCTTTTTTTATGTTCCGGG
>JAIRXZ010000004.1 GCA_031267995.1 Odoribacteraceae bacterium
CCAGAGGTCGTTTCGGTCACTTACATGTATCTGTATCAAGAAGAAAATGTATTGCAAGGTATTACAGATGAATTTACAGTTAAACGAAAATCAACAACTTCATACAGTCAGTTGCAAAAACTCGCGAAAGAGAATGATTGTGCATTGGGAGAAAAAGATTGGTTCGATGATAATCAACATGCACTGTACGTTCCCAAAAGTTCGAGGTTGAACGCGATGCAAATGTCGAATTTGTTCTATGAAACGGGATACTTTGAATACGCTGAACCAAATATGTTTCGATGGATCCCTGACTTTCGATTCCCTAATAATTAATCTTAAAATATTATACATATGAATCCTTTTAGAACCACGACAAGTATATTGGTATTAGCGGTATTTTTTCTTCTTGCACAAAAATTGAGATAATGGCGCGCGGGTGTCGATCCTTCCGGGGCCGTACCCCGGCCGTCCCCTCGATTCCTCTCGGCGACCGCTGATCCCTCCTCACCGGCGGTCAGGGATACGTCGCGTAGTCGTAGTACTCCTTGCCGGCGGTATCGATGTACAAGATGCCCGCCCACTTATCGCCTACCCGGACGCCATTGTTCGGGTAATCATTTCTATTATAGCCAAGGCTCCAGGCGGTTTCGACGCCATCGACGCGCTCGCTCACGCGGTTATTGGCCGTGAAGCCGGGCAGGACGCGGGTATAGATATACCACGCCGGCGTCGTCACGTGCATGAAGACGCCGTTGCAGCCGTCGTACGCGAACTCGCGGAGCGTCTCGTTCCCCTGCTCGTCGGTGGTGACGCTTTGCAGCACGTTCCCGCGCTCGTCGGTCACGAACCGCTCGCCCGGCGCGGAAAGCAGGCGCCCGTCGGGGGTTAGCGTGATGGTTTCGACGCCATTCAGGAACACTTTATCGCCGATTTGCTTGTAATGCTCCGTTTCGATGGTGACCCCGTAAGGATCGCGCGTCGTGGCGGTAAACTCCGCGTCGGACGCGTAGACGAGGCGCGTCACGTAAGAATCGCCGCCGTAGTAGCTCCTGCTTATTTCGACAACGCGTTGCCGATCATCATACTTCAAACCATAAGCGGCGCCGTTCATGCTGATATACCAGGGCAGCAGCACGAGCCGCGAGGGATACGGCCGCAGCAGGTTTCGCCTGACGGTAACGCGCGAAGCCACAAGCCCCACCCCACCGCGGATATTGGAAAACGAGTACGCTGGCTCGTGAAAAATGGGCAGCGTCTCCATCATAAAATTGTGCTTCTCGTTCAGCAGCGACGACTTGATGAAGGCGTCATAATGCGCGTCCACGCTGGTGATAAACGGCACGCAATTGCGCCCTCCCAGGTAAGTGACCTCGATGGACTGCCCGTCCAGCCCGCTGTCCTCCACGCGGGCGAGATTCTCGTAACAGGTATTGATCTCCTCCGAGTTATCAATCGTGCGGTTAAACGGATCCACCAGCAAACTCGCCGTGTAGATGGCGTACGACAGAAGCAGCGAATCGCCCCGCGCCCCGCCGTAATACCATCGATCGTAGGGGCGCAAATCGCCCAGCCAGTAAACGTTTCGCTCGTCGGGCGAGTCCTTCCAGCGGTTGACGACGAACCGCCCGGCCGTGTCGATCAGCGCCTCGAAGGGCGACGGCACCGTCGTCTCGCCCCACGCCGCGCCGTGATCGGGATGGCTGGCGGACACCTTATATATAGTGGCCGCCCGCACTGCGTGGTTGAAATGGTACCGCCCCGGGGCGCGCTCGACGGCGTCGGCGACCTTCGCGCCCTCCTCGAACAGCTCCACGCGGGCGCCCTTCACCAGCGCCCAATCGCCGGTGGCGTCCCCCGGTCGGGTCAGCGCCAGCGTCACCTCCGTGCTGTCCGCGCCGGCCTCCAGCACGCAGTTCAGCACCAGCGCGGGGGCGCGGCGGGGGGCGGTTATCTCCACCGGCGACTCGCACGCGGCCACCGCCAGCAAGGAAAATATCACGATAAACAACTTACTTTTCACGCGTCAAAATTTATAGTTCCACGAAACAAAAGGGACGAAGGGCATGATCGACACCTGCTTGTAAACGAAGCGCTCCCCCTCCACCACGCGATAAAAAAAGCCGGGATTCTGCCGCCCGTACACGTTGTACGCGCCGAAACTCCAGGAGCTGCCGCGGGCGCGCCGGTTTTGGAAGTGCATGGCGACGTCAAGGTGGTGATACAGGGGCAGTCGCGCGTTGTTGGGCGAGGGCAGGTACTCCCTGTTCTCCCAAAACAGGTAGCTCCACGAGGCCTCGCCCCCCGGCAGCGGCGCCGCCAGGTAAGCCTCCTCGCCGATGGTCACGCGGTTGCCGCTGGCCAGGGTGAAATTGGCCGACAGCACCCGCCGCCACCGCCCGCGCCCCTCCCGCGAGAGGGTGTAGCCGGCGACGACGTTGAGCTTGTGCCGCCGGTCGTACTCGAAGGGAAACCACGCGTCCACCGCCACGCCGGGAAACCGCCGCTCGGCGCTCGCCAGCGTGTACGCCACCCACCCGTTGAGCCGCCCGGAGGGCTTTTCGACCATGATTTCCAGGCCACTCGCCCGCCCTTGCCCGACGCGGGCGTACTCCTGCCAGCTTTGATCCTTGCGCTTGAGGTACTGCACGCCGTCGTCGTAACGCGCCACCCGCGCCATCCGGGAGTGATAAATTTCGACGGTCAGGCCGAGGCCACCGGGGAGGCTATCGCGCTGGAAACCGAGGGAGTAGAGATGCGCCCGACCCGGTTTGATCCGCTCGCTCACCGGCACCCACATGTCCGTCTTCCACTCCAGCGACGAGTTGGCCAGCAGGTGCAACGGCTGGCTGGTCAGCGCGAAAGAGCCTTTCAGCGTGGCGACGGGGGCGAGGCGGTAGGCGAGCGACAGGCGGGGTTCCAGCGACGCGTAACGCGCTCGTACGGCGACGATTGCCGTTGTCCTGATGCCGGCGTTGACGTGCCAGCGTCGGCCGATTTGTCGCTCCGTGGCGGCGTGGAGCGCGGCCTCCCAGGTGGCGCCGCTGGTGGCATCGCTCCACGACGCGGCGCTGCTGCCGACCGACAGGCGGGACATTTCGGGGGCGAAGTGGCGGCGGGTCAGGGATGCCCCGAAGCGCGTCCGGCCTCCCTCGCGCCCCGCCAGGTCGACGTCGCTTTTGAGCGTCACCTCGTCGAGGGTGGAGAAGGCGCGCGCGATGTCGTCGCCCCCCTCCTCGCGGCGTTGCCTGGCCTCGTTGGAGTAGTTGAAGCGACTGTAAAATAGGGTAGTATTGATAAAAAGACGGGGCGTCGCTGCCACGTTCCATCGCCCCGCCAGGCTGAAATTGCCCCAGCGGAAGGTGTACCCGCCCGGCATCCCGTCGGATTTCCAGCGGGCACTGAAGCGGTCGCGGCCGTTGTAGAAGCTGAGAAAGAGGTGGTGACGGTTGTCGAGTTGCCAATTCGCCTTGCCGTTGAGGTCGTGGAAGCCGTAGCCGACCTTGAATGTCGACGCCGCGATGTTTTGTGCCAGCCTCGCCGGTGCGTCCAGCCACGTGCGGCGGGCGGAGAGGATGAAGGAGGCCTTCTCCTTTATTATAGGCCCCTCCAGCGTGGCGGATCCGGCCAGCAGTCCCAGCGAGAGGTCGCCGCTGAGGGCGTGGCGGTTGCCCTCTTTCATCGTCACTTCCATGACGGAGCCGAGGCGGCCGCCGTGACGCGCCGGGATGTCGCTTTTGTAGAGGGTTACGTCCTTGAGCGCCCGCGCATTGAAGGCGCTGATGTAGCCGAAGGCGTGGTTGATGTTGTAGACGGGCATGCCGTCGAGGAGCACCAGGGTTTGTTCCGGGTTGCCGCCGCGGATGCTGAACGCGGAGGTGCCTTCGGTGCCGCCGTTGACGCCGGGGAGCTGCTGGATGGTTTTGAGGATGTCCGGCTCGCCGAGGAGGGCGGGCGCGGTTTTTATTTGTTCCATGGCGAGGACGTGCTTGCCGGCGACGGGCTGGCGGACGGGGCGTATGATGATCTCTTCCAGGAGGGTGGACGGGGTTAGCCTGCAGCGGATGGTGGTGTCGGCGGTGAGGAGGAGGCGGAGGGTGTCGGGGTAGAATCCAACGTGTTGGGTGATCAGCTGGTGGTAGCCTTTCGGGAGGGTGAGGGTGAAATGGCCGTAGGTGTTGGTGATGGCTGTTTTGTTTTTTCCCGCCCTGATGATGGCGTTGACGATGGCTTCGCCGCCGTCGCTCTCTTCCACGAGGCCACTAACGGTGATGGTTTGCTGGGCGTTGAGAGAAAAGGGGAGGAGCGCGAGGGCGAGGAGGAGAAGGGGG
>JAIRXZ010000040.1 GCA_031267995.1 Odoribacteraceae bacterium
ATCCTCGATGATGACGAGGGTGAAGGGTCGGGGGACGGGGGCGCGGTCGCCGGTGACGTTGGCCGTGATGTAGAGGGTGTCCTCCATGATGTCGGCGTCGAGCATCATGAAGGAGAGGGTGGTGGAGTCGCGGGTGTAGGTCATGTTCCCGGAGGTGTACCGCTCGCCCAGCCAGAGGCGGGCGGAGATGTCGCGGTAGAGATACTCTTCGTTCTCGCAGCCGACGAAGGCGAGGGCGGCGAGGAGGGCGTATATTGTTTTTTTCATGTGGCTGGTTTTAAAATCTATTTCCAAATTCAATTTCTTCGGCGGGGATGGGGAGGGTGTACCGCGTCTTGTCGTAATTGCCGGGGATGTTGGCCATCTGGTCGGCATCCAGGCGTTTGTAGTAATAGAACAGGATGCCCTCGGCGATAAACTCGCGGCGATACTCCTGGAGGATCTCGGCGCGGGTGTCGTCGGCGGTGGCCGCGGCGGGCAGGAGGATGTCGCACTCGCGATGTGCCTTCAGCTCGTTGACGAGGAGGCGACTCTTTTCAGGATCGACGGTCAGCGAGGCCTCGGCGGAGATAAGGTACAACTCCGGCAGGCGAATGAGGGGGAGGCGGTTGGCGAGCGAATCGGGGTACCCTTCGGGCTGCGCCAGCTTGGTATTGTATCGCCGTTGATCGGTACGGGGCGCTGTCCAGGCGAACAGTTCGCGCCAATCGTCGGCGGTGGGGAAGAGCGCCTCCACGTCGGCATTGCTGAACTGCAGGAGGTGGCTGGAGTTCAGTCCCTCCTCGCGAAGTCGGTTGGCGGTATACTCGCTGAGGCGGGGGATGTGGAGGGCGAATACTTGCTCCGAGGAGTAGGTGGCGTCGCGAACGGTGGGGTCGGTGACAACAATCCTGTCATCGCGCGTCCAGGGGAATTTGCCGGCGTTAATCACCTCGTCGGCGCAGAGGGCGGCGTTGGGGAGATCGGCCTTGTAGAGGTAGACCCGCGCCAGGACGGCCTTGACGGCGTAGTAGTTGAGGCGGAAGCGGCGTTGGAGCAGGTAGCCATCGTCCGTGTTGGCGGTGATTTGCCTGCCGGTGATGATGGGATCGGTGTCGTGCAGCAGCGCGGCGGCCTGGTTGAGGTCGACGAGGATGCTGTCGATGACGGCGGCGACGGTGTACTCCGGGGTGATTTGGTTGGTGTACCGCGTGACGTAGGGGATGGCGAACGCGTTTGGATCCATCTTGTACGAGGGGGCAAACAACCGCAGGAGATCGAAGTGGATGAAGGCGCGAAGTCCCAGCGCCTCGGCGAGGATGATGTCGCGATTGTCATCGGTGAACAGGGCGGGGTCGGCGGCGCGGGTGTTCTCCACCAGGCTGTTGATGTTGGCGATGGCGTTGTAGGACGATTGCCAGATGTTGTTGATGGTGGTTTCCAGCTGGGCATTGGTATAGTCGCCGTCGCGGGCGTAGGTGTACTCGCCGGTGCCGACGTAGGTGTAGACATTGCCGAGGACGTCCACGAGTCCGAAGGTCATCTCGCAGCCGTACATGGCGGAGCTGATCATCTGGATGTAGGCGTTGTAGAGGACGTCCTTGTACCCGGCCTCGCGGCTGTAGAGGACGTCGGCCTCGATCTGCGCCTTGGGTTTGACGTCGAGCCACCGCTCGCACGCCGTGTTGAGGAGCAGCGCGGCCAGGATGATGGGGAGGAAATATTTTTTCATGTATTCGTGTATTTGATGTTAAAACATGGCTTGCAGGGAGAGGGAGAAGGAGCGGGCAAAGGGGTAGGAGGTGCCCCGCTCGATCCTGACGGAGGACAACCTGGCGACGTCGCTCATGTCAAACGACAGGCGCAGCCGACTGAACCCGGCGCGGCGGACGCGCTCCAGGCGGTCGAGGTCGTAGGAGAGGTTGATGGAGGAGAGCGTCCACTCGTTTTGGTCTTCGATAAACCGCTGGGTGCTCCGGGTGGTGGAGGTGTTGGTGATGTCCTTGAAGCGGCTGATGTCGCCCGGCACGCGCCAACGGTCGGAGAACACGCGGCGGTCGACGTTGTAGCGGGTGTCGGCGTTCTCCACCTTGTCCACGAGGGTTTGGTTGTAGATCTGCCCGCCGAACAGCCAGGTCATTCCCATGTTGAGGCTGAAGCCCTTGTAGTCGAAATTGAGTCCGCTGTTCCCGCGGAGCGTCGGTTGGGTATCGCCGCAGGGGGCGACGTCGTCGGCGCTCCACGTGTGGGTGATGGTGCCGTCCTGGCGGACAAAAATTTCGCGTCCGCTGGCGGGATCGATGCCGTAGGAGGGCACCGCCCAGATGGCGCTCATCGATTGTCCCTCCACGTAACGGACAAAGGGGCGATTGGTGGCGTTGCCCAGCTGTTCCTCGTTCATGGTGGCCAGGAAGTTGGAGATCTTCTGCACGCGGTTGGCGTTGTGCGCCCCGGCGGCGTAGAGGCTGAGGAAACCGTTTTTGCCCCCGTCCCAGGCACGGTAAGTAACGCGGAACTCCTGACCGGCATTGCGGGTCTCGCCGAGATTCTCCTTGTAATCGCGGAAGCCGGTGGAGGAGGGGAGGGTGACATCCGTCAGCAGGTCGTCGGTGTACGAGCTATAGAGGTCGGCGCGGATGGCCAGGCGGCGTTTAAACAGCGTCAGGTCGAGGCCAATGCTCTGGTCGTACTTGCGTTGCCACTTCAGCCGGTCGTTTTCGATCCCCATGAGGAAAGCGCCGTGGTGACCGAGGTAGGTATCCGAGCTGCTATAAGAAAAAGTGCTCTTGGACTGGTAAGAATTGAACGCCTGCGACCCGGTGAACCCGATGGATCCCCGCAGCCGGAACTGATCGAAGATGCCAAGGTCGCGCACGAACCCCTCGTTGTGCAGGTTCCATCCAAGCCCCAGCGACCAGAAGTTGCCCCACCGCCTGTCGCGTCCAAACTGCGAGGAGGCGTTGGCGCGCAGCGAGGCATCCAGCAGGTAGCGGTCGTCGTAGGCGTAGTTGAGGACGCCCAGCACGCCCAGGTCGCGGGTCGTATTTTCCGCCCCGACGGGTCGGCTATCCAGCAGGTATTGCCGCGCGAAAGTAATGTCGTCCAGCCAATCGTTGGGGAACCCCTCGGTCACGAAATTGAGGTACCGGTTGGAAGCATGGTTGATATTCCACCCCACGTTGGTGAAGAAGAGGTGCTTGTTGACGTTGGCCGAGTAGGTGGCGTTGACATCCGCGGAGAGGATCAGGTCGGTGCCGTCGCCATAGATATACTGCCCCCTTCGCGGCGCCAGCTCCTCGCTGGTATAGGTAATAAAATCGGTGTGGCTGGCGGGATGGAAAATCTCGTGCCCGGCATCGTTCCTCGACACGCTGGCGCGCGCCGTCACCTTCAGCCCCGCGGAGGAGAGCCACTCGGCGTAGAAGTTATTCGTGATCTGGGCGTACTCCGTGAAGTCCTTCGTGTTGATGGTACTGTTCCACATCGGGTTGCCGAAGGGATCCGCGCCCAGGGCGGCGTTCTCCCCGGCGACGCGGGTGATCTGCCCCTTCTCGTCCCTGACCCTGAAATAGGGATTCATCCGGGCGTAGCTGGCAAAATTGCCGTAGGGCGAGTTGATCCCCTTATTATAGGAGACCTCCAGCTGGTCGCGGAACAAAAACTTCTCGTAGCGGTACGAAAGCGTCATGCTTCCGGTAATCGTATTGCGGTCTGACCCAATCATCACCCCCTTCACGTTATTATAAGAGACGTCCACGCCATAGCGCAAAAACTGGTCGCCCCCCTCCAGGTACAGCACGTGCTTCTGCCCGACGCCCAGCCGCAGGGGTTGCGACAGCCAATCCGTGTTGACCCCCCGCAGCACCTCCTCCAGGATGCGGTTATAGTTCTCGTCCAGCGCGTACTGCCTGTCCGCGTACTCGTACTGCGTGCCCGACGGGACGTACCGCCTGGCATTCCGCTCCACCTCCAGCTTCTCCGCCGCGTTGGTAAGATTATAGCTGCTCAGGTCGGGAGCGGTGACGTTCATATTGGCCGTGTAGGTGGCGCGCAGCTTCCCCGGCTCCGGTCGGTGCGTCTCGATCACCACCACGCCGTTGGCCGCCTTGAAGCCGTAGATCGCCTTCGCCGCGGCGTCCTTCAGCAGGGTGACGCTCTCCACGCGGCTCATGTCGAGGTCGATCACCTTCGTCAGCGTCACCTCGAAACCGTCCAGGACAAACAGCGGCTGGTTGGGATCCGTCCGGTACTCGCCCCGCAAATCGGGAAAACCGGACTGCCCGCGCAGCTCGATCTGCGGCGCGCGGTTGGGATCCGACCCGTTCTCCAGATTTTCGACGATATGAAACGACGGATCCAGGTTCTTAATACTTTGCAGCACGTTGCCATTCCCCACGCGCCGCAATTCCTGTTGCGTGAACGTCTGCGCCGCGCCCGTGAAGCTCTCCGCCCGACGGGTGAAAATGCCCGTCACCACCACCTCCTCCAGCTCCGTCTCCACGTCCTTCATCACCACCATCAGCGGCTCGCCCGTGAAGGTCATCTCCCTCGTTTCCATGCCGATAAACGAAAACACCATCACCGGCCGCGCCTGCCCCACCACCACGAACACGAATCGTCCCTCCCTGTCCGTGGCCGTCCCCTGCTGTGTCCCCTTCAGCTGCACCGTCACCCCCACCAGGGGGGCATTATCCGTCCCGGTCACGCGTCCGGTCACCAGTACCGTTTCGCGTTGCGGCTGCCCGGCGGGCACCACCAGCAGGTTATCCCCCTCGGCCACGAGTCCCAGCGAACTCCCCGCCAGGCACCGCTCCACCGCCTCCCGAACGGAGACGCCGGACAGCGCCAGCGTGATTCTCCCCCTCTCCTTCTCCACCACTTCCTTCTTGAAACTCACGCAATTATTCCCTTGTCTGTTAATTTGCCGGAGCGCGTCCAGCAACGTCGCCTCGCGCAGCGTCACGCTAATCTCCCGCGTGTACGCCTGTCCTCGCGTCGGCAATCCCAGCAGCAGCGCCAGCACCAGCAGGAACGACACCCGTCCCCCGCTTCCTCCCCTCCGCCAACGGGCGCGAGGGGCTTTCAAATGATCTGTTTTCTTCATAATTTCGAACGTTTTTTATTTGATTATCCTCCTCGTCTTCGCGGGGAGGTGGCGGGGACATTCGCGTGTCCCCGTTTTTCTTTAATAGACGTGCACCTCCCGGCCGCGAATCTCGAAACGGGGGCCTCCCAGCAGGGTCAGCGTGCGCAGGACGCCCGCCAGGTCTTCGTTCCGATCGATCCGTCCGGTAAACGTGTGTTGCCGCGCGAGGCTCTCCCGGTCAAAGAACACGCGGACGTCGTACCATCGCGCCAGCATCCGCATCACCACGTCCAACTCGTCCTCGTTCAGCATGATAATACCGTCCCGCCACAGCGATCGCGCCGTGATATCCACCTCCCGCGTCTCCGCGTCCCCCTCTCCCGGTCGCCACGCGGCCTCCATCCCCGGCCGCAGCAGCACCCCCGACGGCGCCCCGGCCACCAGCACTTCCAGCCTCCCGGACACCAGCGTGGCCTTGTGCACCGGCTCGTCCCCGTAGGCAAACACGTTGAACGACGTCCCCAGCACCCGCGCCCGCACCCCACCGGCATGGACGATGAACGGCCACGACGCGTCGTGCTCCACCTCGAAAAAGGCCTCACCCTCAAGCGAAACCTCCCGCGTGTCACCGCCGAACGACACGGGGTACTCCAGCCGCGACTCCGAGTTCAGGAACACCCGCGTCCCGTCGCTCAGGATGACCGAAAAGATGCCCCCGACGGGCACTATCAGCGTGTTACGCCCCGGCGTCCCCCCCGCGATCCCCTCACCGACCGTCGCGTACGCCGCCTCGCCACCGGAAAAGGTGATGTCCGCGTGAGCTGTCACCAGCACCGTGTCCCGATTCTCGAAACTGAGCCTCCGGCCGTCCTCCAGCACCAGGATCACCTTGCTCCGTCCCGGCTCCACCGCCGCCGCCGCCGCGTCGTCCGTCCCCTCGCCTCCCGACATCGCCCACCAGCCGAGGCCAATCGCCAATGCCACGCCGGCCGCCAGCGCCGTCGCCTGTCGCCACGATGCCATCCCTTTTCGCCGCGCCGCCGTTTCTCTCGTCGCCCGCCGTAACCTTCTCCATTGCAGCTTTTGGTCAGAGGAAGCGATGACCTTCTCGAACTCGCCGAGATGCCACTCCTCGCCGTTCGTCCACCGGCGCAGCGTCTCCTCCTCTTCGGGCGTCAACGCCTGCCGCGCGACGTCCCGCTTGAGGATCAGGTTGGCCACTTTCAATGCTTTTTCCGTATTGCGCATGATGTTTTTCGTAGAAATCTCCTGACGGGAGGAAACGGGTGAACGTCCGGGAATATTTAACAGGAATAAACACCTTTAAGACACCCCTAAGGTTTCGCGTCACCCCCGTTTCGCCCCTCGTCACCCCCGTTTTGCCCCTCGTTACACCGAAAACGTCCCGCCCTATGCCTGTAACGCCACGCCATACAGCAGCTGGCCATGGCGCAACAGCTGTAGGGAGTCACGTTACATATGTAGGGCGTCACGCTACATATGTAGGGCATCACGTTACATATGTAGGGCATCACGTTACATATGTAGGGCGTCACTCTACATATGTAGGGCGTCACGTTACATATGTAGAGCATAGCGTTACATATGTAAGGCGTGGCGTTACATATGTAGGGCGTGGCGTTACATATGTAGGGCGTTGTGTTACATATGTAGGGCGTAGCGTTACATATGTAGGGCATGGCGCTTTTGGCGTCACGAGGGAAAAAACAGGTGTACGATGTCTCTAAACACCAGCGATTAACGAAAAAA
>JAIRXZ010000043.1 GCA_031267995.1 Odoribacteraceae bacterium
CCTGCTGTAGGGGCGAATAATCATTCGCCCAGGGATCGTTCACCCTTGTTGTAAGGGCGAATAATTATTCGCCCCTACAGCATTTCCGACGAATCCGTGGGGATGCACCCGCGTGTGCACCCCGATATAATATTGGTGAACACGTATGCGTCATCGCGGGCGCCCGCAAGGGGCGCCCCTACAGCATTATCCAATGAAACTGTAGGGGCGCGCCTTGTGTGTGCCCTCGGTGATGCGTGTCGTGTTTCGCGGTTACGGGTTGGCCTTATCGTGAGACGTAGCACGCTACGTCTCTACAGCATGGGTGTAGATAATTGGGTGTGGAGAATGTTGCAGGGGCGCACCTCGCATGTGCCCCCGGTGGTCGCGTCTCGCGGGAGGTTTTTCGTTTTTATTACAGCCTCCTCACGGTTCGTCGTTGGCGAGGAACTCGACGGCGTGGTCGATATCCCGGTACATGACGCGATCCTCGCTGTTGAAGGGGACGACGGTGCGGAAGCGGGAGAGGAATTCCTCCAGTCGGGGGGAGGTTTGGAGGGGGCGTTGGAGGTCGATCGCCTGCGCCGCGTTCATGAGTTCGATGGCGAGGACGCGCTCGACGTTCTCGATGACTTTCACGCATTTGGTGGCGGCGTTGCCGCCCATGCTGACGTGATCCTCCTGCTCGTTGGACGAGGGGATGGAGTCCACGGAGCAGGGGGTGCACAGTTGCTTGTTCTGGCTGACGATGGCGGCGGCGGCGTATTGGGGGATCATGAAACCGGAGTTCAGGCCGGAGTTGGCGACGAGAAATTCGGGCGTTTTCCGCTGTCCGGAGATGAGGCGGTACGTACGTCGCTCGGAGATGCTGCCCAGCTCGGCGACGGCGATGGCGAGGAAGTCGAGGGAGAGCGCCAGCGGCTGGCCGTGGAAGTTGCCGCCGGAGAGGATGAGGTCGTCCTCGACGAAGATGGTGGGGTTGTCTGTCACGGAGTTGATTTCGCGTTGCACTACCGAGGCGACGTGGGCGACGGCGTCTCGCGTGGCGCCGTGCACTTGCGGGATGCAGCGGAAGGAGTAGGGATCCTGGACGTGTGTCTTTTCCGCGCGCTGGAAGGCGGAGCCTTCGAGGAGGTGGCGGATGTTGGCGGCCGTTTCGACTTGCCCCGGGTGCGGGCGCGCGGCGTGGATTTGGGGGAGGAAGGGTTCTATTCGCCCGTCGTGGGCGTCGAGGGAGAGGGCGCCGATGATGTCGGCTTGGCGGATGATTTTGAAGGTTTTGAGGAGGGCGTGGACGGCGTGGGCGCTCATGAATTGGGTGCCGTTGAGGAGGGCGAGGCCTTCTTTGGCGCCGAGGGAGAGGGGCGTCCAGCCGTGGGCGCGGTTGACGTCGGCGGCGGGTTGTATTTTGCCGTCGTAGAGGACTTCGCCCTCGCCGATGAGGGGGAGGAAGAGGTTGGCGAGGGGTGCGAGGTCGCCGGACGCGCCGAGGGAGCCGAGCTCGCGGACGACGGGGAGGACGCCGGCGTTGTACATGTCGATGACGCGCTGGACGGTTTCGAGCCGCACGCCGGATTTGCCGAGGGAGAGGGCGTGCGCCTTGAGGAGTAGCATGAGCCGGACGATGTCCGGGTGAACGGGGGTGCCGATGTTGCAGGCGTGCGACATGACGAGGTTGGCTTGCAGGCGACTGAGGTCGTCAGGCGAGATGGTGATTTTGCAGAGGGAGCCGAAGCCGGTGGTGATGCCGTAGAGGGGACGGGTGGAGGTGGCGATCTTGCGGTCGAGGTAGGCCTTGCAGTCGGTGATGAGTTGGCGACTGCCGGGGGAGAGGGCGAGGGGGCGCCGGTCGCGGAGGATGGCGGCGATGGTATCAAAGGTCAGCGGGGCCGACGTGATTTGGTGTGTCATGCGGGTTTGGTTTTATACGTTGGTATTTAACGGGATGATGGGATGGCTGCCGTCGGGGGCAGCGATTGGCGAGTGCCGTCAGGGCATGTGGCGGGTGATGCTGTTGGTGGCAGCGTTAAGTGACGGGGTGGTTGTCGTCAGGGGCAGCGCGTGTCGTGGCCGTGGCTTTTCAGCGGTCGGTCGTCTTTCCCGTTGCTTTCGGGGCAGGCGCGGTCAAGCCTCATGATACCAGGTTTCCAGGTTGTCGAGGGGGACGGGGCGTTGCTCGCCGGTTTTCATGTCCTTGAGGATGGCGGTGTTGTTGGCCATCTCTTGCTCGCCGACGAGGACGACGAAGGGGATGGATTTCCGGTCGGCATACCCCATTTGTTTTTTGAGTTTGGCGGCCTCGGGGTACATCTCGGCGTTGTGACCGCTCTCCCTGAGGGCGCGGAGCAGGGGGAGGCAGAAGCGCGCCTCGCGGTCGCCGAAGTTGACGAAGAGGAAGCGGGTGGTGGTGGCGGTGTCGCCGGGGAAGAGTTGCAGTTGCGTCATGACGTCGTAGACGCGGTCGGCGCCGAAGGAGATGCCGACGCCGGAGACGCCCTTCATGCCGAAGATGCCGGTGAGGTCGTCGTAACGTCCACCGCCGGTGATGCTTCCCATCTCGGCGTCAAGGGCTTTGACCTCGAAAATGGCGCCGGTGTAGTAACTCAGGCCGCGCGCCAGCGTGAGGTCGAGCTTTACCTCCATGCCCGTGCCGGTGAGGGCGGCGAGTTGGAGGATTGTCTCTGTCTCTTGCACTCCCTTCATGCCTATCTCGCTGGCGGCGAGGATGCCGCGGAGTTGCTCCAGCACCTCCCCGTTGTCGCCGCGGAGGTGGAGGATCGGTTGCAGCGCGCGGATGGCTTCGGGGGGCAATCCCCGTTCGGAGAGCTCGGCGTTGACCCCCTCGGCGCCGATTTTGTCCATTTTGTCGACGGCCACGGTGATCTCCGTCAACCTGTCCGGCTGACCGATGGTTTCGGCGATTCCTGCCAGGATCTTCCTGTTGTTCAGGAGGAGGCGTACCCGCACGCGGAGGCGTTGGAAGACCTCGTCGACGATCTGGATCAGCTCCGCCTCGTTCAGGAGGGAGTCGCTGCCCACCACGTCCACGTCGCACTGGAAAAACTCGCGGTAGCGACCCTTTTGCGGGCGGTCGGCGCGCCACACGGGCTGAATCTGGTAACGCTTGAAAGGGAAGCATATATCCGCCTGGTGCTGAACCACGAAACGGGCGAGGGGCACCGTGAGGTCGTAGCGCAACCCCTTTTCGCAGATCTGCCCGGCCAGCCGCGCGGCGTCGCGAGCGTCCAGCTCCTCCTCCCCGGCGGCCGCCAGGAAGTTGCCCGAATTGAGGACTTTAAAGAGCAGCTTGTCGCCCTCCTCCCCGTACTTTCCCAGCAGCGTGGCGAGGTGCTCCATCGCGGGCGTCTCCAGGGGCAGGAAGCCGTGGCGCTGGAAGACGCGTTTGACGGTGTTGAAGATATAATCGCGCTTCACCATCACGTCGGGGGCGTAGTCCCGCGTGCCTTTGGGAATGGAGGGTAATTGTGCCATGCGTTGTTGTTATTTGGGGTTTCCGGGGGTTTTCACGTCGCGAATGTACACAAAAATCGCTCGTTCCCGCCGGTTAATCGCCGTGGTGTGATCCTTTTCGCGCCGGCGGTGTCGGGAAAAATTTTCTATATTTGCCCACCCGGATGGCGGGAAAAACAAAAAAGTCATGGAGGAACAATTATTCGATCGGCTGCGGCAGGGGGACTGGGAGGCTTTCCGGTTGGTTTTCGAGCGTCACGTGGAGCGGTTGTACCTCTACGCGATGGGGTTTGTCAAGCGACGCGAGGACGCGGAGGACATCGTCCAGGAGGTTTTCGTTGGCCTGTGGGAGGGTCGGCACCGGGTATCGCGCGTCGTTTCGGCACGCGCTTACCTGTCGCGGTCGGTGAAGAACGCTTGCATTGATTTCCAGCTTCATGCCCGCGTGGAGCGGCGCTACCGCGAGGAGGTGGCGGCGCTCCGGCGAGGTACCGACAGCGAGGCCGACGACCCCGAGGCCATCTACCGACGCCTGCACGCTGCCCTGGCCACGCTGCCGCCCAAGTGCCTGGAGGTGTTTATCCTGGGATGCGTGGACGGGATGAGTTACAAGGAGATTGCCGAGGCCGCCGGCATCTCCGTCAACACGGTGAAGACGCAGGTGAAGATCGCCTACAAGCGCATGCGCGAGGAGCTGGGCGATGACGGGGCGGCCTTCCTGTTGCTTGTTGCCTTGTTGTCGTCGTGCCCCTCTCCCTTCCCCGCGTGCCAAAACCCCCGGTTACACCCGTGCAGTAGAGACGTGGCGTGCCACGTCTCTGGAATTGCAATGACGATTGCGGTTCCGGTTCCCGAGACATAGCGCACTACGTTTCTACAGTTGCAATCGCGATCCCGGTGCTGGCGCGGGCTTGTAGCCCGTGCCCGTGATGTGAGACGTAGCACGCTACG
>JAIRXZ010000112.1 GCA_031267995.1 Odoribacteraceae bacterium
AGCAGTCCGGCACGTTTGCCGGGCGTGACGGCGCGGCGCTTCTTTTCGTGGCGATGATCCTCATCCTGGTGGGATGGGTGCTCGACTTTATCCCGCTCGCCGGCGACTATATCGAGGCCATTTTCTCGATTATCGCCTACATCCTGACGCTGATGGGATGGAGTAAGATCCGGAAAGCCACCGCCTGAACGAGGGCGCGTCCCCGAAAATTGAAACAAATCACCGTGGTGAAAAAACTTCTCACCACGGTGTTTTTTTTCCCCACCACGGTGATAAAACCTCCCACCATGGTGATAAACCCCACTGTCGCCTACCTGAAGCGAAGCCCCAGCGAGAGGTGGAAGGAGGAGATGTTTTCCCTCTCCTTCTTGTCCAATTCTACCACCTGCCCGGTATCGTACTTGATTTTTCCAAGGCTGGCGGAGCGGACTCCGGCGCTGAGCGTGAGGGAAGTCCGGGGATTCAATCCGAAATCGTAGCCAACGTCGAACGAGCTGGCGACGTCCCCTCCGCGTATCCACACGTCGAAACCGTCCACCCTGTGTCTTTCAAAAAAACCGGCGTAACCGATCGGGCTACAGGTGACGAACAAACCGCTGTTCTCCCTGTCGCGCGCGGGAAAGGTGAGAATCAAGGAGGGCAGCACGTAGTGGATGTACGTGTTCATGACGTGCTCGTCCCCCCTCCCGTTCTCGTTACCGAACGCGTTGTAGAAGGAGTAGTCGATGCCGACGCCGTAGTTGCGATGGAAGTGGTAAAATAGCTCAAGTCCCCCGCCAATTCCCGCCATCGTGCCCTTGTAGGCATCTTTCACATCCTCGCGAAGTTTTCCCCCCCGGAAGCCAGTCCCCAGGCGAAACCCGTAGCGGAAGTACCTCGGGAAAGCGATAGAAACCACGCCGTCGCCCGCGTCGGGAGCGAGGGCGTCCACACTCGCGAGCGCTCCGCCGTCCTGCCGTTGGGCGGTTAGCGGGACGTCGTGCCGGGGATCGGGGCTATTCGCGAATGTCAACGAGGGAAAACCGGCGCCGGCGAGGAGGCCGGCGAGAAGAAAACTGATGTAATTCTTTTTCATAATGTTGTTATAATTTGGTTATGTCAGCGACAAATATACAAAAAAACAACTGCCGGACAAACCCGAAAGAGGAGGAGGAGGAAAGAAGATAGGGAGAAGGGAAAAAGCGAAAGCGGGAGGCAAAAAAAGAGAGGCTACCTTTTTAAAAGATAGCCTCCGTGTTGTAGCGGGAGCCTGACTCGAACAGACGACCTTTGGGTTATGAGCCCAACGAGCTACCAACTGCTCCATCCCGCAATCCAGGAAAACTTTAATTTTCGTGGGCAAAGATAAAGCTTTACCCGGCACGCTCCAAGCGTTTCCCGCTATTTTCTCGAAAATAATCACGGGAAGCCATTTAACGGCTTGGGGAGAAGTTGGTTATCGCGGCGTTTTTTTCTCCCTCGCCCCCCTCGCGACGCCAAAGCGAGCGCCTTCATTGCCTCGTTTCAATTCTTTTTCTACCTTTATCGCCCGTATCAAAGCAACAAATCCCGTGAAAAAAGAAAACCGCGGAGAGATAACCTTCCGCCGGATCACCGACCCGCTCGCCGCGCCGATGACGAGCCTGCTGCCCCTCTACACCTCCGCCTTCCCGCCGGTCGAGCGGCGCGACGCCGGGCAATTGGCGCGGGTCATCGCGCGTCGCGAAGCCTTCTTCTTCAACGCCATCTGGAGCGGCGAGGAGCTATCCGGCCTCTTTGCCTATTGGCGCCTGCGCGACTTCTATTACCTGGAGCACCTGGCGATATTCGCCCCCCTCCGCGGCCAGGGCATCGGCCACCGGGCGTTATCATTGATCGCCGACCTCCTTCCGGGCACCCGCCTGCTGGAGGTGGAACCGCCCGACGCCCCCCTCCCCGCCCGCCGCGTGGCCTACTACCGGCGGCACGGCTACGAGGTGCTGGACAAGGCCTACGCCCAGCCGCCATACGACGGGCGTCGCCCCCCCTTCCCGCTGTGGATCATGGGCAACTGCCGCCCGCCTCGCCTGTCGGAACACCTGGCGCGCGTCAAGCAAGAGGTCTACGCGGACAACGAAAACATCTAATTTTAAAACAAGAATATCTAATTTTAATCCAAGGTTATGAGAAACGGTTTGATTTTACTACTGGGATTGCTGGCGGGGTGCAACACCTCGTCGCGCGACGGCAAAATGAGCGCTGCCGAAAAGGCGTTCAACGAGTTATTCACCCCCGTGCCCACGGCCGAACTTGACAGCAACGTCTTCAACCTCGTGGGCAAGGACTTCACGGTAATCACCGCCGGCACGCTGGCCGACTACAACTCCATGACGGCAAGCTGGGGCGGCTGGGGCATCCTCTTCAGCGAACCCGCGACGTGGTGCTTCCTCCGCGCCAACCGTTACACGCTGGAGTACATCCGGAGGGACACATTCTACACGATGGTCTACTTCGACGACTCGCACCGCGACCAGGTGATGAACTTCGGCACCCTCTCCGGTCGAAACACCGACAAGATGAAGCGCCACACCCTCACCCCCCTCGAAACCCCCGCCGGCAGCATCGCCTATAAAGAAGCGAAGCTCATCATCGAGTGCCAGCTGACGGGAATCACCACCGTCCAGCCGGACGATTTCCGAAAGGATGAGGACATAAAATTCATCAACGACGGCTTCGCGGAAGCGGGCGAATACCACAAAATCGTCTTCGGGAAAATCATCAACGCCTGGAAACCGAAATAAACCCGCCGCCCGCCGCCCCCGGATCGTCCCGGTAGCGGCGCCACCACGCGGGAACATCCACGAAAACAACGGGGCGCGAGCCCCGCTTTTCATTCCCCGAACACCCTCGTCCCGCCCCCTCCATCCCCCCCGTAAACACCCCTTTTCCCCCCGGCAACACCCCGGAACCCGGCGTTGGAACCCCCTTCCACCGCGTCGGAACCCGCGCTTTTGCCCCACGCGGCGCGGGAGAAATCATTTTAAACGTGTACATTCGCGTAATTGAAAACACAAACAAAAATATGGCAATAATTTTCTACGAGACGGACGCGACGGTCTACGCCGCGCGCTACCGTGAAGCGGAACGCCCCTCCGACGCGGGCAAATTAGGTTGGTTATTCGGTGGCGCGCGGCGGCGCCCGGAGGAAGTCATTGAAGGCCTATTCGTCGGGCCTCGTCGCGAGATGGTCACCCCCTGGAGCACCAACGCCGTGGAAATCGTCCAAAACATGAGCATCCGCGCCATCGACCGCGTGGAAGAATTCACGCGCGCGACCATCGACGCCCCCCCCTTCGACCCCATGCTCCAAACCCTCTACCGCGACCTCGACCAGTCCCTGTTCACCATCGACCGTCCCCCCGCCCCCATCCTCTACATCGACGACCTCCGCGCCTACAACCTCCGCGAAGGCCTGGCGCTGAGCGAACCCGAAATCGAATACCTGGAGCGTCTCGGCCGCAAACTCGGCAGGCGCCTCACCGACTCCGAAGTCTTCGGTTTCTCCCAGGTCAACTCCGAGCACTGTCGCCACAAAATCTTCAACGGCGCCTTCATCATCGACGGCATCGAGCGCCCGGACACCCTCTTCGCCCTCATCAAGCGCACCTCCCTGAGAAACCCCAACCGGATCGTCTCCGCCTACCGCGACAACTGCGCCTTCATCAAAGGCCCCAGGGCGCTACAATTCGCCCCCACCGACCCGGAGCGCCCCTCCTACTTCGACACCCGCGGCATCAACACCGTCATCTCCCTCAAGGCCGAAACCCACAACTTCCCCACCACCGTCGAACCCTTCAACGGCGCGGCAACCGGCACCGGCGGCGAAATCCGCGACCGCATGGCAGGCGGTCAAGCCTCCATCCCCGCCGCGGGCACGGCCGTCTACATGACCTCCTACCCCCGCCTCGCCCCCGGCCGCGCCTGGGAAGAGCAAATCGCGCCCCGCCCCTGGCTCTACCAGACCCCCGCGGAGATCCTCGTCAAAGCCTCCAACGGCGCCTCGGACTTCGGCAACAAATTCGGCCAGCCCCTCATCGTCGGCTCCCTCCTCACCTTCGAACACGCCGAGGACGACAAACGCTACGGCTACGACAAAGTCATCATGCTCGCCGGCGGCATCGGTCACGCCAACAGCGACCAGGCCGCCAAGCAAACCCCCGCCGTCGGCGACGCCGTCATACTCCTCGGCGGCGACAACTACCGCATCGGCATGGGCGGTGGCGCCGTATCCTCCGTCGAAACGGGGCAACTCGACAACGCCATAGAACTAAACGCCGTCCAACGCTCCAACCCCGAAATGCAGCGACGCGTCTGCAACGCCATCCGCGCCATGGCCGAGCGAAGGGAAAACCCCATCATCTCCATCCACGACCACGGCGCCGGCGGACACCTCAACTGCCTCTCCGAGCTGGTCGAAGAAACGGGCGGCATCATCCACCTCGACACCCTCCCCGTCGGCGACCCCACCCTCTCCTATAGAGAAATCGTCGGCAACGAATCGCAGGAGCGAATGGGACTCGTCATCCCCCCCCGCCACGTGGACGCCCTCCGCCGCGTCGCCGACCGCGAGCGCGCCCCCATCTACGTCATCGGCGAGGCCACCGGCGACCACCGCTTCGTCTTCACCGACAGGAACACCGGCGAAAAACCCATCGACCTCGACATGAAAGACTTCTTCGGCAACCCCCCGCGCACCATCCTCGAGGACACAACCCTCCCCGTCGCCTTCGCCCCCGTCGCCCCCGACCCGGAAAACCTCCAGGAATACATCGAAAACGTACTCCAGCTCGAAGCCGTCGCCTGCAAGGACTGGCTCACCAACAAAGTCGACCGCTCCGTCACCGGCCGCGTCGCCCACCAGCAATGCG
>JAIRXZ010000214.1 GCA_031267995.1 Odoribacteraceae bacterium
TCGTCGTTGCCGTACTTGGGGGTGTGGAGGAGGAGGAGGCGCTGGAGTTCTTCGTGGCCGACGAAGTTGTCGGCAAGCGCCCGGAGGAGGCGGGCGGGGGTGATGGTTTCGTGGTCGTAGAGGTGGCGCTTGAGGGCGGTGAGCATGTCCGTGACGCTGCCGAGGCCGACGCCCTGGATGTAGCTGGTGTTGTAGCGGGCGCCGCCGGCGACGTAGTCCGTGCCGCAGGGGATGCAGTCCTCGATGAGGAGGGAGAGGAAGGGGACGGGCATGTGGCGGGCGAAGATGCGCTCGATGATGTTGTTGCCGTTGATTTTGACGCGGATGAAGT
Organism: Odoribacteraceae bacterium; assembly: GCA_031267995.1. GTDB lineage: Bacteria > Bacteroidota > Bacteroidia > Bacteroidales > Marinifilaceae > JAIRKS01. The sequence continues at coordinate 332 of JAIRXZ010000214.1, forward strand.
GGCGAAGCTGGCGGCTGAAGGCGTCGAAGAGCGTGGCGTAGGTGGTGTGGCTGTCGAGGGCGCCGGTGTGGAGGCCGAGCTGACGGCCGGTGCGGGGGTCGAGGCCGTCGTTGATGGTCAGTTCCAGGATTTTGGGGATGTTGAAGTAGCCGGTGAGGATGTAGGCTTCGGTGCCGAAGGCGCCCGTCTCCACGCAGCCGGAGCAGCCGCCGCGGCGGGCGTCCTCGATGGTTTTGCCGGCGCGGAGCATCTCCTGGATGATGGCGTCGGTGTTGAAGATGGAGGGTTGGCCGAAGCCGGTTTTGATGACGCCGAGGGCGGCGCGGATGAAGGCGTCGGGGTTTTTCTTGCTGACTTGTATCATGGCGCCCGGCTGGAGGAGGCGCATCTGCTCGATGACCTCGAGGAGGATGTAGGAGAGTTCGTTGACGCCGTCCGAGCCGTCCTCCTTGAGGCCGCCGATGTTGATGAGGCAGAAGTCGGTGTAGGTGTTGCTCTCCTCGGCGGTGACGCCTACCTTGGGGGGCGAGGGGTGGTTGTTGAACTTGATCCAGAAGGTTTGGAGGAGTTCGCGGAGGTCGTCTTCGGCGAGGGTGCCGGCGTCGCGCTCGGCGCGGTAGAGGGGGTAGAGGGACTGGTCGAGGCGACCGGGATTGAAGGAGTCCCAGGGGTTTAGCTCCGTGACCACGCCCAGGTGGATGAACCAGTAGTGCTGGAGGGCTTCGTGTACCGTGGCGGGGGCGTTGGCGGGGACTTTGCGGCAGATGGCGGCCATGCGGTGCAGCTCGGCGGCGCGACGGGGGTCGGTGGCCGTGGCGGCGAGGCGGTCGAGGGCGTCGGCGTGACGGGCGGCATAGGCGATGAGGGCGTCGCAGGCGATCTCCATGGCTTGCCATTCGTCCATCTTGTCGACTGCCGAGGGGTCGGCGACGGGGTCGGCGGCGGCGCGGGCGGCTTGTATCTCCCGCTTGAGATCGAGGAGGCCGGTGCGGAACATCTTCATGCCGAGGACGGTGTGGCCGGGGGCGCGCTGCTCCTGAAATTCGGTGAAGATGCCGGCGTCGTAGGCCTCTTTCCACTCGGATGGCAGGCGGCGGAAGAGGCGGTCGCGGTTGGTGCGGCCCTGCCAGAAGGGGATGATGACCTCGCTGTAGGCGCGGCGCGTGGCGGCGTCGGAGGTGAAGGAGACCTTGGGGCGGTTGTGGAGAATTTCCAGGTCGCGCCGGGTGTGCAGGCATATTTCGGGGTAGGTGGGGGTGGCCTTGGGGGCTGGGCCTCGCTCGCCGACGATCAGCTCGCCGTCGTTGATGCAGATGGCTTTGTTTTCGAGGATGTATTTGAAGGCCAGGGCGCGCTGCACCGGCACCGGCTCGGCATCGGCAACGCCGGAGCGGTAAAATTCGGTCACCAGCAGGGCGCGCTCGGCGGAGATGGTGTTTTCTGCCCGGAGGCTCTGCTCGCGCAGTCGTTGGACGCGTTCGGTTGTTTTCATGTTGTTGTTGTTTAAATGTTTGTTGCTACAATATGTCGAAGTTCTCCGCGGAGAACAGCGCCTTCACTCCCTCCACCTCGTCGGGACGCGCGGCGGGCGCGTTGCCCATCCCGTAGACGCGGCCGAGGGCAGAGTACTTCTCCGACCCGAAGCGGTGGTAGGGCATCAGCTCCACGATGGGAGGGATGGGCAGCGAGGAGAGGAAACGGATGATTGCCAGGAGTTCTGTCCTCGTCGTGTTGACGCCGGGGATCAGCGGCACGCGGACGACCAGCTCCTCGACTTGCCGGGCGATGCGCCGGAGGTTGGCCGTGACCAGCTCGAAGCCCTCCCCCACGTTCCGCTGGAAGGTGGTGGGGATCATCGTCTTCAGGTCGTAGAGGAAAAGATCCGTCTGGCTGGCGATCTCCTCCAGACGCTCCACGCGCGCCGCCCCGGCGGTGTCCACGCAGGTGTGGATGCCCCGCCGCTTGCACCCCTCCAGGCAGGCCAGCAGGAAGTCGGGCTGCAGCAGCGGCTCGCCCCCGGAGAAGGTGACGCCGCCCCCCGATTCATCGAAGAAAAGGGTGTCCCTGGCGACCAGCTCCACCACCTCTTCCGACGCGATGGGGTACCCCACCAGCTGCTCCTCCACGCGCCCGGCGACGGCGCGGCGCATGAGCGTGACGCCCGCGGGCTGGCTCTCAGGGTTGTGGCACCAGCGGCAGCGGAGGTTGCATCCCTTGAAGAAGACGGTGACGCGGATGCCCGGCCCGTCATGGATGGCGTAGCGTTTTATGTCGAAAATCTCTCCTTGCATCGACGAGGGTTTAAAAAATGTTCACGAAAAAGGGGAATGATCACGGGGCGGCCGAGCGGCCAACGGGAGAGAGGTCAGCACATCCAGCACTCGTACAATCCTTTGTACGAAGGCCTTTGCAGTATTGAAAATTCGCGTGCTTGCATGTTGATTAACGTGTGGTTTTACCCGGTACGCGGCAAATGTAGTGGAAAAAGCGATACGCGTGTAAAATACGTTTTTTATTTTTTGGGATGTTAAGTAATTATATCTACTTTTCCCCTCGATTTCAAGCGGTACTTATTTCTGGTAAGCCCCCGAACGTGTTGCACCGGTACATTCTAAAGTGATTGCGATGAATAGGAAAGTCATATTTTGGGTATGTTGTTTTTGTGCATCCCTGCCGTCGCGGGGCGATGAGTTGTCGTTCAGGCACTACACGGCGCGCGATGGTTTGTCCACCAACGATGTTCTTTGCATGATCCAGGATGCTTCCGGACGCGTCTGGTGCGGGACGTCGGACGGGCTAAGCCGGTTTGATTCCAGGGAGTTCAAGACTTTTCGACATGTCGCGGGGGACGACCGGTCGCTGGGAAACAATACCGTACATTCTCTCCACGAGGCCGCTAACGGCGAGATTTGGGTCGGCACCGAGAACGGGGTTTATCGCCACGATCCCGCCACCGGGTTCTTCGCCCCTTTTCCCTTACATCCTCTCGAACAAGCTACCGGGGGCGACGACGCTGCCCGTCCCATGCACAAGAATATCGTCTATTCCATCAAGGAGGATCGCGACGGGCAGGTGTGGATCACCGCTTACGGCAACGGGTTGTACCGCTACGATCCCGATACCCGCACGCTGCACCACTACACGAAAGACGGGCGGGAGGAGGCCGCCACCATCCCCTCGGATCTGAGCACCAAGATTCTTGTTGATCGCGGCGGGACGGTGTGGGTCGCCACCAATGGCGCCGGCGTCTACCGCTACGTGGCCGAGGAGGAGCGTTTCGAGCGCGTGCCGCTCCGCGACGAGGCGACAGGCAGGGAGGCGCGCTACATTTACGCTCTCTGCGAGGATGATCAGGGCAATATCTGCGCCTGCGACAACGCCCTGTTCAAGTACGACCCCATCCGGCGGACGACGCGCGTTCACCTGGTGGACGAGCTGCAGAGTGTTCATTTTATTACTTCTACGCGCACGGGGTCGCTTTATATCGGGTCGGATGCCGGCCTCACCATCTATCACCCCGACGGCTCCGCGGAGACGCATCGCCACGATGCCCGCTTTCCCCGCGGCCTCAGCGACACGTTTGTCTATTCCATTCTGGAGGATAACGAGGGGGGACTTTGGGTGGGCACCTATTGCGGCGGTCTCAATTATCTCGCGCCGGGGAGCGATGCTTTTGAATTTCACGCCCCCTCCGACGCGCCGGGGGGACTGCACGGGAAGATCGTCAGCGAGTTTCGCGAGGGCGCGGATGGCTCTCTGTGGATCGGGACGGAGGATGATGGTCTCTACCATTTTTCCCCGCGCAACGGGCGTTTTACCCCCGTTTATCTCGGCGATGATTCCCGCGGCGTGAAGGTGCAGGCGCTCCTCGTCGACGGCAACGACCTGTGGGTGGGCACTTACGCCAGGGGCATTTTTCGGAAAAACACCGCCACCGGTCGCCTCACCCATTACCTCGACAGTTCCAATATCAAAAATGTGTACTCCTTATATAAGGACAGCGCCGGGCG
>JAIRXZ010000101.1 GCA_031267995.1 Odoribacteraceae bacterium
GGAAGACGGTGACGTAGGGGATGTAGGGCTTGCCGTCGTCGGCCTTGGCGGATGGGGCGAAGAGGCGGAGGATGTCGAGGTGCATCATGGCGCGGAGGCCGAGCATTTCGCCGAGGATCATGTCGCGCTCGTCGTCCCGGCGGGTGAAGAAGTCGGGTGATTCGGCCTCGATGTAGGCGATGATGTTGTTGCAGTTGGCGATGACGCGGTAGCCCTGCATCCAGATGGGGTCGATCCAGGCGAGGCTGTACTGGCTTTCGTAGTCGCCGGCGGCGAGTTCGCGGTAGCTGACGTCGTAGTATTGGCCTCCGGGGAGGCGGGTGTCGTCGTAGTTGTTGCCGAGTACGCTGGCCGCGCCCCAGGTGAGTTGCTGGCCGTAGAGTTCGGGGGCCGAGAGGAGGCGGTATACGCCGTTGACGGCGGTGCGGTAGCCTTCGGGGTCGCTGAAGAGGAGTTCTTCCTGGACGTTGGCGGAGGAGTCGACTTCCAACCATTCGTTGCAGGATGTGGCGATGGCCTGCGTGACGAGCAGGGCGATGGCGGTTATGATTGTATTTCTTTTCATGGTGTGGTTTGTTTAAAAGCTCGCGTTGAGGGTGAAGCCGAATTTACGGGCGAAGGGGTAGCTGGTGCCGCGCTCCTGGCGGATGGAGGAGAGGACGGCGATTTCGTTCATGGTGAACTGGAAGCGGATCATGCTGAAACCGGCGCGACGGACGAGGTTGTTGTCCATGTCGTAGGCGAGGGAGAGGGAGTTGAAGGTGAGGTTGTTGTTCTCCTGCACGAAACGGGATGTTGGACGGGTGAAGGCGTAGCGGTCGGTGATGGATTTGAAGGGCGCCATGTCGCCGGGTTTTTGCCAGCGTTGGATGAAGGCGCGGCGGTCGGCGTTGTTGCGGGTGATGTCCACGCTTTCGACGTTGCTGATGAGGGTTTCGTTGTAGAGGTCGCCGCCAAATTCGTAGAGGAAGGTGGTGTAGAGGGAGAATCCCTTGTAACGGGCGTTGATGGCGAAGGAGCCTTGGAGAGTTGGTTCGGTGTTGCCGATGATGATTTGCTCGGCGGCGTCCCAGTCGTAGGTGACGGTGCCGTCGCGGTTCATGAATAACTCGGCGCCGTTTTCGGGGGATATGCCGAGGGATTTCATGCCGAAGATGGCGTATTCGGAGCCGCCTTCCTCGTATTTGCGGATGGGGCTGAGGAATTTGACGTTGTCGTAGAGGGCGAGCAGGCTTTCGCGGTAGGTGGAGTAGTAGTCGTCGACGCGGTCGTTGTACTCCTTCAAGGCTTCGGATATTTTGACGATTTCGTTTTTGTTGTGGGCGCCGTTGGCGGAGAGGTTGACGTTCCAGTCCTTGCCCTTGACGATGGCGAGGTTGAGCATGATTTCGTAGCCTTTGTTGGATACTTCGCCCATGTTGTCCATGTAGGAGGTGAAGCCGGAGGAGGAGGGGATGGTGACGTTGGTGACCATGTCGCGGGTGCGCTTGTCGTACCAGGAGAGGTTTAGGGTGAGGCGGTTCCAGAGGGATAGGTCGAGGCCGAGGTTGAGGGTGTTGACGTTGTCCCAGCTGAGTTGCTCGTTGCCCATGGCCATGAGGGAGCCGCCGGCGCCGGTGGTGTACCAGTCGTCCATCATGATTTGGTAGGTGTCGCGGGCGGCGTAGGGGGAGAAGGATACGCGGCCGGTTTGGCCGTAGTTGGCCTTGAGGCGAGCGTTGTTGATGGCGGGGAGTTTCTTCATGAAGTCGTACTGGTGGAGGTTGATGCCGGCGCCAAATGACCAGAAGGGGGCGAAACGCTGCTTGCTGCCGAATTTGGAGGAGCCGTCGGCGCGTACCGAGATGTCAAAAAGATAGGTGTTCCTGAAGGTGTAGTTGCCCATGAGGAAGATGCCGGCCAGTCGGGAGTTGTCGTCGCCAAAGGTGGGTTTGCTGATGAGGTTGTTGGCGTTTTTCGGGTGATGGAATTGGCCGGAGGGGAATCCACTGTAGGCAAAGGCGGAGGAGTTGATGGCTTCCTCGTTGGCGTTTAAGGCGAGGTTGAGGTTGAGGTTGTGATCGCCGCGAATGTCGCGGTTGTACATGAGCATGAGGTTTGTGTTCCAGGTGAGGCTTTTGCTTTCGTTTACGCGCAGCTCGCCGCGAGAGGCGGCCGGGGTGTAGACGCTGTATCGACTATCGGTGGGGTCGATGAATTGTTGGTTGGTGTTCACCTTGTAGGTGGTGGAGAATTGGAATTTGAGCTGGAAGTAGTTTAAGAAAAAGGCGTTTACCGAAAGGTTGTTGGCGAATTGAAGGTAGCCGCCGCGGGTGAAGTTGTGGGAGTACGTGGGGTTGTAAAGGGGGTTGGGGTAACCCGTGTTGCCGACGTAGTTGTATTGCCCTACTTCGCCGGTTTCCAGGTTGTAGGGGGGAAGGTAGGGGGCCAACTGCACGTAGGTGGAGAAGACACCGTAGGGGGATTCCTGGGATTTCATGCTGGCGAAGGAGGCGTTGTCGGTGACTTGAAGGCCTTTTAAACGGTAGTCCACGCGGAGATCGACGCCGACGCGGTCGCGGTAGGAGCCTTTCATCACGCCGGGGTCTGTGTCGTAGTTCAAGCCGAGACCGAAACGGGTGGATTCGGCGCCGCCTTCCACGTGGAGGCTGTGGCGATGGCTCAACGGCGTGCGCAGGGGCTGGGAGAGCCAGTAGGTGTTGACGCCGCGGTTGATGTAGTTTTCTTTCGCGCGGAATTCAGCCAGGTATTGGTAGTAGGAGGAACGCGGCCCCAGCAGTCCGGCGGCAACTTCGGCGTCGAGCTTTTCGCGGGCGTTCATCAGGTCGTAAGAGGTGAGATCGGGGGCCGTGATGCTGCCGGTGAGATTGTAAGTGACGCGGAGCTGTCCGGGCTGGGGAACGGTGGTTTCGATGACGATGACGCCGTTGGCGGCGCGGGATCCGTACATGGCGGTGGCGGCGGCGTCCTTGAGGATGGTGATGGTTTCGATGCGGTTGGGATCCATGTCGTAGATCTTTTCCGTGGTGACCTCGTAGCCGTCAAGGATGAAGACGGGGAGGTTGGGGTTGTTCTTGAGGGCGAACTGGGAGACGTCGGCGGATTGTACCCTGTCTAATTCGGGGATGCCGACGCCGGCGGCGCCGCGGATGTTGAATTCGGGGAGGGTGTTGGGGTCGGATCCCATCTCGTTGTTGCGAACGGTGCGCAGGGAGGGGTCGAAGACCTGGAGGGCTTGCAGGACGTTGCCGGTGGTGATCTTTTGGAGTTCCTCGCGGGTGATGCGGGTGGCCGTGCCGGTGAAGCTGGATTTGCGGATGTTGGCGTAGCCCGTGACGACGAAGTCTTCAAGCGTCACCCGGTCTTCGCGCATGGTGATGTTGAGGGGACGGCGGGTTTCCCCGTCTTTTAGCTTTTTGAGGAGCACGCGCTGCGTCTCCATGCCGACGAAGGAGAAGACGAGGGTGAGGGTGTCGCGCACGGGGACGAAGAATTGAAAGTTGCCGTCGGCGGCGGTGACGTAGCCCGTTTGCGTGCCGGCAACGAGGATGTTGACGCCGGGGAGGGGAAGGCCGCGGTCGTCCCGGACGGTGCCCGCGACGCGCTCGCTGGCGATGGCGGTGATTTGCGGGCGTGTCTGGGCGCGGGGGATGACGAAGATGACGTCTTCCTCGCGGTTCCACTCGAGGGGGCTGGATTGGAAGACTTCGTCGAGGACGGCGGAGACGAGGGCGTTCTCGCGCTTGAGGTCGAAACGGGGGAAGGCGCGGACGTGACGCTCGTTGTAGACGAAGCGGAGGCCGGTCTGACGCCTGATTTCGCGGAAGAGGGAGCCAACGTCGGAGCGCTCCAGGTGGAGGGTGACGGTCTGCTCCTGGAAGTGGCCGCTGGCCGCGCTGCACGTGACAAGAACGAACATGAAAAGCGAGAATAGTTTGACGCGTTTCATCGTTTTCGATAGCCCTGGACGGGCAATGGGTCGGTTTTTCTTCATAGATCTGTCATTTGAGGTTTATTTATGGGCGGGGTTTTTCGGTTTCCGCCCGTTCACTTTCTGGGAGGGGGGCGCCTTGCTCCCCTTTTATTTGTTGTTTTGTTTTGTCGGATCGCGATCGTCAGTCCATTGCACGAGGATCTTCTTGCCGTCGATCTCGAAGTGCAGGCCTGACGATGTCTTTTCAAAGAAGTAAAGGAGCTTCCGCACGTCGTCGTAACGCTCCAGGTCGCCCGTGAGGCGCGTCTCTTTGACGGCGTCGTTTTCGTAGATTACCTCCACGTCGTACCAGAGGGAGAGGGTCTCCATGATGTCCTCCAGGCGCTGGCCGTCGAAGACGAAGTTGTCGTCTTTCCAGGCGACGTATGGCGTGACGTCCACGCGGCGGGCGGAGAGGGTGCCGTCGCTCGCGCGGTAGGTGGCCAGCTGGTCGGGCGCGAGTTTTACCCGCTCGCCGCCGGCGATGACCTCCACGCTTCCCCGCACGAGCACCGTCTTGACCACGCCCGCCGTCTGGGTGTTGATGTTGAAGTCGGTGCCCAGCACCCGCACGACTACGTCGCCGGCGTGTACCACGAAGGGACGACCGTCGGCGGCTACCTCGAAGTAGGCCTCACCGTCCAGGTGCACCTCCCGCGAGTTGCCGGAGAAGGTGACGGGGTAGCTCAGCTCCGTCCGGGAGTTGAGCCAGATTTTCGTCCCGTCGCTCAGGACGGCGCTGAATTCGCCGCCGCGGGGGATGGTGACGCGGTGCATGGCGCCCGGAAGCGCCGGCGCTCCCGTGGTGTAGGTGAGTTCTCCTCCCGCTTTCACGTCTACCTCGGCTACACCGGGGTCGAGGATCGTCCGCGCGCTGTCGGTTACCGCTATTCCCTCACCGGAGGCGAGGTAGAGCATCGCCCGCGGCTTGCCGGGGAGGATGGAGTCCGCCGTCGCCGTCGTGCTGACGTTCCCGCGCTCCCGGACGGGGGCGTAGAGCGTCGCGAAGATTCCTACCGCGATGGCTGCCGCCGCGATGCCGCCCCAGCGGACGACGACGTGACGACGCAGCCTGTTCCTGACCTGCGCGTAGGTGCCTTTGATCAGGGCGACGCGGACGCTCCAGCGCAGTCTTTGCTCCTCGCGCTGCACTTGCTCGAAGAGCGCCCGGCGGTCGGCGTCGGCGTCAATCCAGCGTTTTGTGGCGTTTCTCTCTTCATCGTCCAGCTCCCCGGAGATGTAAGTGACTATTTTCGAGATGATATCGTCGTTGTCTTTCATGTCAATATTAATATACCTGAATAACAGCGCAACTCTGAAAACGGTTGAATCGTTTTCGAGAAATTTTTCCAAATCGGGAAAAATATTTTTGATGACACGGGGAAGAGGCGGCGTTGCCCCGTTTCGCGGGGGAGGGGAGACGGGCGTTTTGTTCGTGAAAAATCCATACTTTTAGGCGCCGTTTCCCGCGGGACGGCGTGAACGTGGTTTTAAATTAACAAGCATGATGATGAAAATGAAAAAATGGTTGGTCGCGTGGGGTGCGTTGTTGTTCCTGCCGACGACGGAGGTCGCGGCACAAGAGGGTGGTGTCTATCCCGATACGGTGGTTTCCGCGTTTTGCAAGCGGCTGGAGCCTGTCGGGCGTATCCTGGAGGAGGAGGGGTATTACGTGTGGTGCTGCGCGCCGCTGTTTGACGACGAGGGGAGGGTGCATGTTTTTTATTCCCGCTGGGAGAAGCGGCACGGGATGGGGGGATGGATCGGACGGTGCGAGATCGCGCATGCCGTGGCCGAGGCGCCGGAGGGGCCTTACAGGTACGTGGAGACGGTGCTGGCGCCGCGCCCCGGTTTTTTTGACGCGACGACGTGTCACAATCCTTCCGTCTACCGGGCGGGTGGGCGTTATTGGTTATTTTATATGGGTACGTCGAATGGGAATTTTGCTACAAAGCGAATCGGGTATGCCGTGGCGGATTCGCCCTGGGGGCCGTGGGAGCGGTGCACGGAGCCGCTGTTGCTGCCGGGCGAGGAGGGGGCGTGGGATGATTATATCACGACGAATCCCGCCTTTCTGGTTCACCCGGATGGGGAGTTTTGGTTGTATTACAAGTCGTGCAACAAGGCGGAGTATCTTGGCGAGCGGGTCAACGGGATCGCGGGGAATCGCAAGTACGGGGTGGCTTTTGCCGACCGGATCGACGGGACGTATCGCCGGTACGCGGGCAACCCGGTTGTCGACTTTTCCGCCCGCGGGGAGAACCGGCAGGTGGAGGATGCCTATATCTGGCACGAGGATGGTCGCTTCAAGATGCTGATGCGCGATATGGGGTTCTACGATCACACGGTAGGCCTCTATTTCGAGTCGGCCGACGGGCTGCACTGGTCGAAACCGCTGGTCGGCTGGTTTGGCGCCGAGGCGTATATCGAGCAGCCTCCCGCGCCGTCGCATCTCAAGCGGTACGGGCGTTTCGAGCGTCCCCAGCTGCTGATGAAGGAGGGGAAACCGGCGTATCTTTTTACCGCCTCGCAGGGGGGCAAGTGGATGACCTCCTCCGGGTTTGTCTTTAGAATAAGACCGGAGTGAGGCGGGAGGCGATAGGGGAGGGGGGATGCGCTTGCTACTTAGATTGGTTTAAAATTAACGACCCCTCTCGTGTAAATCGCCAAAGCTTCATTGTTAATTGCAATATTTAATCTACATTTGCCACCAGCTTCATAATTTAAAGCGATACGAGGAAAATGGTGTTAATTTGAAAGTATTCGGTGCAAGATTTGTCTGCTCATATCATGGACATCGCTCAAAATTCCATCCGCGCCAAAGCCAGTCGGATCGAGATTGACGTCGAGGAATACCCCGCGCGGGACGCGTTCATCATCACCATACGCGACAACGGGGAAGGGATGGACGCCGCGGCGGTATCGCGCGTCACCGACCCCTTTTTTACCAGCAGGACAACCCGCAAGGTAGGCCTGGGCATCCCCCTCCTCAAGCAAAACGCGGAGGCCACGGGCGGCTCCCTCACCATCCACTCCGCGCCCGGAGAGGGCGCCACGGTGCAAGCCACTTTCGCCCGCGACCACCTGGATCGTCCCCCCGCGGGCGACATCCCCGGCGCCATCGTCCTGCTCGTCGCGGCCAATCCCGGAATAGAGATACGCTATAAATACACCACCGACAATGGCGAATACGCCTTTAACTCGGCAGAAATCAAGAACATCCTCGGCGACATCCCCCTGGACAACGCCGACATTGTTGCCGCCCTCCGGGAGATGATCACGGAAAACACCAAAGATCTATAACAACAAAATAATAAAGCACACATGGAGAAAATCAAATCACTCGCCGATCTCAAGCGAATCAAGGAGAGCGTACAAGCGAAAATCGACCTGCGTGAAAAGAGCGAGCAAGTCGAAGAGCTCGTTCAGGTAAAGGTAGCGATGGCCACCTGCGGCATTGCCGCCGGCAGCAAAGAAATCATGACCTACTTCATCAACCACCTCGACGAAAACGGCATCCGCGCCGTGGTCACCCAAACCGGCTGCATGGGCTACTGCTACGCCGAGCCGACCGTGGAAATCACCAAACCGGGCAGGGAACCCATCGTCTTTGGCGAAGTCACCGTCAAGCGCGCCGGCGAAATTATCCAGAAATACCTGAAAAACGACGAACTCGTAGACGGCATCATCCCCGTCAACTACCACACCAGCCACGAATCATAACACCATAATCAACACCTTACCATGAGCTACAAAATGCACGTGCTCGTCTGCGGCGGCACCGGTTGTCGTGCCTCCAGCAGTCAGGGCATCATCGCCAAACTGGAAGAATCGTTAGCGGAAAACGGCCTCTCCGGCGACGTACAAGTCATCGCCACCGGCTGTTTCGGCTTCTGCGAGCAAGGCCCCATCGTCAAGATCATGCCCGACAACACCTTCTACACCAGGGTCACGCCGGCCGACGCCCCCGAAATCATCAAAGAACACGTCATCAAGGGCAGGAAAGTAGAACGTCTCCTCTACAAAGACCCCAAGCGCCACGCCAGCGTCAGCGACTCCAAACACATGGGATTCTACCGCAAGCAACTGCGCGTAGCCCTGCGCAACTGCGGCTTCATCGACCCTGAAAACATTGAAGAATACATCGCCCGCGATGGCTACGCCGCCCTTGCCAAATGCGTCAGCCAGATGACCCCTCGCGAGGTCGTCGACGAAATCAAACTCTCCGGCCTCCGCGGTCGTGGCGGCGGCGGATTCCCCACGGGACTCAAGTGGGAATTTGCCTCCAAATACCCCTCCGACCAGAAATACGTCGTCTGCAACGCCGACGAGGGCGACCCCGGAGCCTTCATGGACAGATCCATCATGGAAGGCGACCCCCACTCCGTCATCGAAGCCATGGCCATCTGCGGTTACAGCATCGGTGCCACCAAAGGCCTCGTCTACATCCGCGCCGAATACCCCCTGGCCATCCTTCGCCTCACCACCGCCCTGCGTCAAGCGCGCGAATACGGCCTCCTTGGCGAAAACATCCTCGGCACCCCCTTCCACTTCACCATCGAACTACGCTACGGCGCCGGCGCCTTTGTCTGTGGCGAAGAGACCGCCCTCATCCACTCCATGGAAGGCTCCCGCGGCGAACCCACCATGAAACCCCCCTTCCCCGCCGAATCCGGCTACCTTGGTCGCCCCACCAACGTCAACAACGTGGAGACCCTCGCCAACATCCCCGTCATCATCACCAAGGGCGCCAACTGGTTCAACAAAATCGGCACGGAGCGCTCCAAGGGAACGAAAGTATTCGCCCTTGCCGGCAAAATCAACAACGTCGGCCTCATAGAAGTCCCCATGGGCACCACCCTTCGCGAAGTCATTTACGAAATCGGCGGCGGCATCAAAAACGGCAAAAAATTCAAAGCCGTGCAGACGGGAGGCCCCTCCGGAGGCTGCCTCACGGAAAAACACCTCGACGTCCCCATAGACTTCGACAACCTCATTGCCTCTGGCTCCATGATGGGATCCGGCGGCATGATCGTCATGGACGAAGACGACTGCATGGTAGCCGTCTCCAAATTCTACCTCGACTTCACCGTCGAAGAGTCCTGCGGGAAATGCACCCCCTGTCGCGTCGGCAACAAGCGCCTGCACGAGATCCTCGACAAAATCACC
>JAIRXZ010000197.1 GCA_031267995.1 Odoribacteraceae bacterium
AGGGTACCCACGAGGAAGGGCGCGCAGGTACCACGACCTTTCATTATCGGCACGCGTTTAGCGGCCCGAAGGGCCTGATTTACATAACCGCATGCAAGCGTAGCGCGGCTTGCGGCAAAAAACGACCTCGTGAATCCCTGCCTGAAAGGCAGGACTATTGGTGGTACAGTCCTGCCTTTCAGGCAGAAGATGGGGCGGCGATAACTACCGCGGGCTACGCTTCGCTTACCTGCGGTTATGAAAATTCAGCCCTTCGGGCTGTTCCGTGGAGATAACTTCTGCAAAATGCAGAAGCGTCTCCCGAACTCACGGGGCGCATCCCGGTAACAACATGTCGAGGGCGACCGCGAGGGGCGCCCCTACAGCATACTGCAATGGCTTCGACAGGCTCAGCCACCGCGACTATCGTACCGGTGGTTGTGCCTGTCGAAGCCCAAACAACAAAAGCCAACAATCATGACCCCGGTGGTGGCACGGGCTACAAGCCCGCGCCAGCGGGTGCGTACCTGCTGCGCGGGGCGGTTCTGCAAAACGCAGAAGCGTCTCGACAACTTGCGAGACGCTTTCGAAAATTTCGAAAGCACCGCGCCAACGTGCGAGAAGCTTTCGGAAATTCCGAAACCGCCTCGCTAACGCGCGAGAAGCTTTCGGAAATTCCGAAAGCACCGCGACAACTCGCGGCAAGCTTTCCCATCAACCGGAAACCCTGCCCGTCGCCCGTCGCAGTTTATTTTAACCCATTTTTAAGCCAACTTTAATAAACGGTGACGTGGAATTGGGATATTATTTCTTAACATTGCACGCTCGTTTAGAGATGAATTGAAAGAGAATACGTGTTTTTAATTTCAGGTCAAGCGAACGGGAGCGCCGCGGGTAAACAAATGACACGATCACGGAAAGGGAAGGCGACCGAAATTTCAAACATCCGTCTCGACAATGTACGCGAGAATTATTCACCGGCCAAAGGGCGACGGAAGCCCCGCTAACCTTGTAATTAACCTGTAAATTCGTAACAATGGCTTTTATTATTGACAAACAAACGCTGGACGACCTGAACATTTTCGGCAAGCGGGGAAGGGATTCGATCTATAACATGTTCAATACCACCCGCACGCGAGGCGGCGCGCAGATCCTCGAGGAGATGTTCCTCTACCCCCTCTCGGAGCTTGACAAGATCAATAAACGGGGCAGTATCATCCGCTTTTTCCAGGAGAACGGCATGGCGTTTCCCTTTCGCGGCGAGCTGTTTGACACCATAGAGTATTACCTCTCCAATACCGACAGCCGCACGCGCCTCATGGAGGAGGACAATACCCTCCAGCGCAAGTTCAAGGGAGCCGTGGGCGCCGATACCGATTACGATCAGCTGCACAAGGGCGTCCTGGCGGCCATCGAGATCGTGAACAGGCTGCGCGAGTTCGTCGACCTCATGGAGAAGGAGGGGGTGACCGGGTGGTACCGCGAGGAGATCGAGGAGATGGCGCGGCTGGCGCGGGATCCCGATTTCGCGCCGCTGCTGGCGGAGAAGGGCGCCAAGAAGCTCCCCTACACCAAGACGGCGCGGCTGGACACGCTGCTCCGCTTTAAAACGCGGGAGAAGTTGCAACGGCTCCTCTACTGGATTTATAACCTGGACGTTTATATCGCCGTCGCCCTGGTGGCCACCCGCCGCGGGTTCGTCATCGCCAAGGCGGCGCCGGGGGGCGAAAACATGCTCCGCGTGCGAGGCATGTACCACCCGCAGGTGAAAAACGCTATTGCCAACTCGCTTACCGTGAACCGGTCGAACAACGTGATCTTTCTCACGGGCGCCAACATGGCCGGCAAGTCGACGTTCATGAAGACGTTGAGCATAACCGTCTTTTTGGCGCACATGGGGTTCCCCGTGCCGGCCGAGGAGATGGAGTTTTCCGTCCTCGAGGGGATGTATACCACCATCAATCTCCCCGATAACCTGAACATGGGCTACAGCCACTTTTACGCCGAGGTGTTGCGCGTCAAGAAGGTGGCCGAGCAGCTGGGGCGTTCCAAGAACCTGCTGGTGATCTTCGACGAGCTGTTCCGCGGCACCAATGTCAAGGACGCGCACGACGCGACGGTGGCCATTACCGAGGCTTTCTCCGGGAAGCGCGACTGTCTCTTTGTCATCTCCACGCACATTATCGAGGCGGGCGAGGTGCTGGGGGGGATGTGCGATAATATCCACTTCGTCTACTTCCCCACCGTGATGGACGGCAACGTGCCGCGCTACACGTACACGCTGGCCGACGGCATCACCAGCGACCGCCACGGGATGATGATTATCAATAACGAAAAGGTGATCGACATTATACAAGGAAAGGAGAGCAACGGCGCGACGGCGACACGGCAACCGTTCCTCGTGGACAAGCAGACGCTGGAAGACCTGAACATGCTGGGCGAGTTTCGTCCCCATTCGATCTTCAACCTGTTCAACGCCACCAGGACGCGCGGAGGGAAGCAGCTGCTGGAGGCGATGTTCCAACAGCCGATGAACGACGCCGCGGCGATTAACGGTCGCGCCGACGTGATACAGTTTTTCCGCGACCTCGCGCTTCCCTTCCCCGTCGAGGACGAGCTTTTTGTCGTCGTCGACCACTACTTTAGCCACTCCGGGGGGGGCAATATCCTGGAGACTATCCTCCACACCGCTCGCCGCAAGATCATGAATTACATCGGCGCCAGCAAGGAGTACGACGTCACGCGCGACGGTCTGCTGGCGGCCACCCGCTTCCTCCACCTGCTGCGCGCGTTTGTCGGAAAACTCTCCGCCGGCGACGTCCCGGAGGCCTACCGGGAGAGGCTCCGCGAGGCCGCCGCCCTCCTCGCCGACAAGCGCCTGGAGCGCGCCACTGCCGTCGTCGGGGAGGACAAGCCGGGGTGGTTCAGCGTTGCCCGGCGCGACTTTGTCCTCCGCGGGAGTTGCCGCGAGGAGACGCGCGCTGCCATCCGCCTGCTCCACGAGTTCGACGCGTACATGGCCATCGCCAACGTCGCCCGCGAACGGGGTTTCGCCCGCGCCCGCGCCCTGCCCTTCAACCCGGAGGAGAATCACTTGCACCTCGTGGAGGTCTATCACCCCTGCATCGACAGGGCGGTGCCGAACACCATCCGCGTCAATCGCCGCCACAACGTGGTCTTCCTCACGGGCGCCAACATGGCCGGCAAGTCCACCCTCATGAAGTCGTTCAGCATCGCCCTTTACCTGGCGCACATGGGGTTCCCCGTGGCCGCTGCCGAGATGGAGTTTTCCGTGCAGGACGGGCTGTTTACCTCCATCAACGTGGCCGATAACCTCAACATGGGGTATAGCCACTTCTACGCCGAGGTGCTGCGCGTGAAACAGGTGGCCGCCGAGGTGGCCAGCGGGAAGAATCTCGTCGTCGTCTTTGACGAGCTGTTCAAGGGCACCAACGTCAAGGATGCTTACGACGCTACCGTTGCCGTGACGGATGCCTATTCCGACCATCGCAACTGCTCCTTTATCATCTCCACGCACATCATCGAGGCGGGGCACGCGCTGCGCGAACGCAAGGATAACCTGCAGTTTGTCTTCGTCCCCACGGTGATGAAGGAGGGCATCCCCACCTATCCCTACCGCCTGCGCGAGGGGATTACCGACGACCGGCATGGCATGATCATCATCAACAACGAGCGCATCGTGGAGATCATCAAGAGCGAGAAGTAACCGCCCTCTCCCCTCCCCCGCCGCCCGCCGTCCCCCGCGATGGCGGGCGGTGTCGTCTCCCCCCGTCCTATTTCCCGGCGAGCGGCGGGGCGGTGAACGAAAAAAGGTTACTTTCGCGACAGAATCAACAAACATGAAAACAATACAGGAACAAGAACAGGAGATCGTCGCGGAGTTTTCCATGTACGACGATTGGATGGACAAGTACGCCTACCTCATCGAGCTTGGCGCGGCAATGGAACCGATGGAGGAGCGCCGCCGCGTGGAGGCCAACCTCATCGCCGGCTGCCAATCGCGGGTGTGGCTGCACGCCGAGGAGCGGGAGGGGCGCGTCTATCTCCAGGCCGACAGCGACGCGCTAATTCCCAAGGGCATCGTGGCGTTGCTGCTGCGCGTCTTTTCGGGGCAACCGACGGACGACATCCTGGCGGCCGACCTGGAGTTTATCAACACCATTGGCCTCTCCAGCCACCTCGCGCCGACGCGCGCCAACGGCCTCCTCTCCATGATCAAGCAAGTGAAGTTGTACGCCTTGGCCTACGCGAAATGAGCGCCGCGGACGACCAGCTGAGGCAGCAAGTGATCGAGCAACTGATGACCGTCTACGATCCCGAAGTGCCGGTAAACGTCTGGGACTTGGGGCTGATCTACGCCATCGCCTTCCCCCGCGCGGGCGCCGTCACCATCACCATGACGCTGACCGCCCCCGGATGTCCCATCGCCGACCAGATCCTGGACGAGGCCAGGGAAGCTGCCCTGCGCGTGGAGGGGCTGGAGGAGGCGACCGTCAACCTTGTCTTCGACCCGCCGTGGGGCGTGGAGCGCATGAGCGAGGAGGCAAAGCTGGAACTCGGGTTCGATATCTTCTAAGGCGTGCCGCGGACGCGACTTTTCTGTACTATTCTCATCATCTTCCGGGCAGCAACGACGGCGGCGCAGGAGTTCCCGGAGATCGAGCGACTGCTGGAGGAGAACGAAATTACCCCCGCGGACGATGCCCACGAGGAGATCATGGCCGCGCTCGTCCGCCTGGCAGCCAACCCCCTGCGGGTGAATACCGCCACCTTCGACGAGTGGAAGCAGCTGCCCTTCCTCTCCGACGCCCAGATTGACCACATCCTCCAGTTCCGCGAACGCGTCGGCGCCTTCCACCACGCGGAGGAGCTGCTGCTGGTCGCGGGCATCAGTCGCACCGATCTCGACAACATCCGCCCCTTTATCAGCACCGCCGATCGCCCACCGGACAACCCCTTCGCCCGACGACGCACCCGCGACCTGCTCGCCCGCTGGCGGACGACGCGCCCCTCGTCCATCGCCTACAACCGCTACGACCGGGAGGCCTTCCTCTCCGAAGAGGCCTACCTCCGCCACCTCGACAGCCGCTTCCGCGGCCCGGCATGGAGCGCCCTGCTCCGCTACAAACACGCCATCGCCGACCGATTCCAAACCGGCATCACGCTGGAGAATGACGCCGGCGAGCCATACTTCTCCCGCGGACAGACGACCGGCTTCGACTTCCTCTCCGCGCACGCCGCCTGGCGATGGCCGCGCGGGGTGGTGGAGCGGGTGATCGTCGGCGATTATCGCCTCCAATTCGGCCAGGGACTTATAATCTGGAATGGCTTCCCGTCCGGCAAATCCGCCGCCACCCTCGGCAACGAAAAGGCGGCCGGCGGGGCAACTCCCTACACCTCCACCAACGAAAACAACTTCGCCCGCGGCGCGGCCATCGCCCTGCGTCCCTTCCCCGGCGGCGCGGCCACGCTCTTCATATCCTCCAAACGGGTGGACGCCAACCTGCACGAGGAGGAGAGCGCCGACCCCGGCGGCGCCGTCATCGACGACAGCGGCTACCACCGCCGGCAGTCGGAAATGGCGCGGAAGGATGCCCTCGCCGAGTTTATGGCCGGCGCCGCGATG
Organism: Odoribacteraceae bacterium; assembly: GCA_031267995.1. GTDB lineage: Bacteria > Bacteroidota > Bacteroidia > Bacteroidales > Marinifilaceae > JAIRKS01. The sequence goes on from JAIRXZ010000197.1 coordinate 5,627, forward strand.
GGCTACAATCACCCCCTTTTCCGGGCGGGCGTCACCCTGCTGCACTACAATTACTCGCCCCGCCTCCGCGTCGGCACGCGGGAGTACCAGCGGTATGCCGACGACGGCCGACACCGCGCGCTCGCCGCCGTCGCGTACAAGGGGGGATTCTCGCACCTCTACCTTTTCGGGGAGACGGCCATCAGCGATAACGGCGCGACGGCTACCGTCAACGGCGCCCGGTATAGCGGCCTGGAGGCGGTGGCCTTCTCCGTCATCTACCGGCGCTACGACAAGCGATACATCTCCCGGCACGCCGGCGGCTTCGGCGAGTACGCCAACACCTCCAACGAAGAGGGCGCGTACGCCGGCATCGAGGTGACGCCCCACCGCGGCTGGAGGATCAACGCGTATCACGACCGCTTCCGCTACTTCGCCCCCCGCTACCGGGCAACCGCGCCGGGAGGCGGCCACGAAACGCTGCTGGAGGTGACGCGTCGCGGCGGCGGCGACGAGTGGATCCTCCGCGTCAAGCTCGAAACCAAGCCGGAGGACGATGGCGACCAAACCCTCCCGCGGTCGCGCCAATCCTACCGCCTGCAGTACGACCGCGGGACGGGCGGACGGGTCTCCTCGCGGACGCGGGTGGAGTACGTCCGCCACGCCAAGGGGGGGCGCGCGGAGAGGGGCTTCCTCCTCTACCAGGAGTGCGCGCTGACGTTTCAACACCCCGACCTGAAGGCGCGCGTCCGCCTCGCTTACTTCGACGTCGATTCGTACAACGCCCGCGTCTACGCCCACGAGCATGACGTGCTTTACGGCTACGCGCTTCCCGCTTATTCCGACCGCGGCTGGCGTTCCTACATCAATCTCGGCTGGAGACCCTCCCACGCGCTGACGCTTTATTTCAAAGGGGGTGTCGTCTATTATCCCGACCGCGAGTCCATCGGCTCCTCCCCCACGCGGGTGGATGGCAACAAGCTCTTTGACCTGGCCGTGCAGGCGGTGGTAAAGTGGTGACGGGCAAAAAGCGTGAAGATACCCTTCACGGTGCAGTGGGAAATCTCTCATCAAATTACACGACGAGCGACAC
>JAIRXZ010000022.1 GCA_031267995.1 Odoribacteraceae bacterium
CGGGCTGCAAGCCCGCGCCAGCGGAGATACATACGCGGGAATACACATGCGGGAAGGGCGACCGCAAGGGTCGCCCCTACAGCATTTTCCAACGAAAGGGTGTCTTGCTGGTGGTGGCACGGGCTGCAAGCCCGCGCCAGCGGAAATACATACGCGGGAAGGGCGCCCGTGGAGGTGCGCCCCTACAACATTTTCCAACGAAAGGTGGTCTTGCCGGTGGTGGCACGGGCTACAAGCCCGCGCCAGCGGAAATACATACGCGGGAAAGGGCGCACACAGAGGTGCGCCCTTACAGCATTCTCCAGCGAAATGTAGGGGCACGTCTCGCGGGTGCCCTTTTCCACGGGTATGTGGCGGGTGAAGGCGAAGATTTTTTCGTTGTTTTATGTCCGGACGTGAGACGTAGCATGCTACGTCTCTACAGTGTGACTTGACCTCGTTGTAGAGACGGGGCGTGCCATGTCTCCAGGATAGGGGGATGGCGGACGCGGCGAGGGCGACCGCAAGGGTCGCCCCTACAGCATATTCCGATGATATGGCGTGGTGGCATCTCTCGCGGGCGCCTTTCCCGCGTGTGTGTTTCCGCTGGCGCGGGCTTGTAGCCCGTGCCACCACCGGAAGGCCACCTTTTCGTTGGAAAATGCTGTAGGGGCGCACCTCCGCGTGCGCCCTCGCCACGTTTCCCCCATCCCATCCCGGAATCCCATCCCCCCATCTATGGAAAAGGGCGCACACGCAGGTGCGCCCCTACAGCGTGTTCTGACGATAAACCGTGGGGGCGCACCTCCGCATGCGCCCTCTCCCGCGGGCGTGCCGTTGTCGGGGGGACGCGTTTACCATTTTTGTCGTCGGGGGAGGTGATTTCCGGGCGAATCCGGCGTGGTAAATGTCTGTCAATATTCGAACGGGATCTCCCCTTGCGCAGGGAGGGATGGCGGGCGCTTGTAGGCGCGGATGATGTCCGGCATCTTGTATAGCAACCCGTTATGCTCGCACTCTTCTTTGAAGATGGTCGCCAGGCGACGATCCGGCGCGCGGCAAAAGTAACGATTCCCGAAGGTCGACACGTAGCGGGCGCGCAGGCCGGGGAAGTGGCTGTCCAGCTGGTTGTAGAAGTAATCCCGCTGGTTGTCCCGCAGCGTGACGCCACCCATCGACCAGATGAAGCGAGCGCCGTTTTCTCGCGACAGGCGGATGATTTGACGGATGTTTCCCGCCGTGTCGGTGATGAACGGGAGGATCGGCGTGAGGAGCGTCCCGGTGAATAAACCCGCGTCCGACAAGGTTTTCATCGCCCTGAACCTCGCCGAGGAGAGGCTGGCACGCGGCTCGATGATCTTTGCCAGGTCGTCGTCGGCCGTCGTGACGGTAAACTTGAGGATGACACCGGCGCGCATCCCCGCGAGGATGTCCGCGTCGCGGGTGATGAGGTCGCTTTTGGTTTCGAGGGAGACGCCGAAACCGCGCGCGTCCAGGAGTTCCAGGGCTTTCCGGGTGATCCCGTGGCGCTCCTCGAACGGGTTATAAGTATCGGACATGGCGCCGAGACCGACGATGCCCGGTTGCCGGCGGGCGCGTAATTCTCGCTCCAGGATGGCCAGGGCGTCCCGCTTTCCCCTGACGGTGTCGAAGTTATCCACGCGGTAGCAGGCGCTGCGGCTGTCGCAGTAGATGCAGCCGTGGGGGCAGCCACGGTAGAGGTTCATGTTGTAGTCGATGCCGAACCAGCGCTCGCCGTGAGCGGATTTCTGGAGGATCGTTTTCGCGGGTTCGAGCTTCATTATGATAGCAGTACGACGGTGCCGGCGACGATTAGCAGGCCGCCGGCGATGGTTTTCGCGCTGGCCGGCTCGTGCAGGAATATGAAGGCGAGGATCATCACGAATACCACGCTGAGTTTGTCCACGGGGGCGATTTTGGAGACGTCGCCCGTCTCCAGCGCCTTGAAGTAGAAGATCCACGAGAGGCCGGTCGCCAAGCCAGATAGTACCAGGAGGAGGATGTTGGCGCGGCTTAATTCCCTGATTTCCTTCAGGTGGCCGCTGAAGAGGACGATGCCCCACGCCAATAACAGGATGACGGTGGTGCGGACGGCCGTCGCCAGGTTGCCGTTGATTCCCCGCACGCCCGCTTTGGCCAGGATGGCGGTTAGCGCGGCGAAAAACGCGGAGAGGAGGGCGTGGTATTTCCACATTATTCCGTTGGTTTACAGGGTGGGGCGATCTCCGCGCGGGTGTCGTGATGGAGGGTCATCGCAATCCCCCGTTTTGGTGACAGATTTCAAACATGTCGCGTGCGGCGTAGAACGGGTTGTCGGTGTGCAGCGCCCACCAGTGTTCAAAGAGGAAGTCAATGCCCCCGTACTTTTTAAGGTAGCGGTAGGCTTCCTGGCGGCTCATCTTGTAAGCGCGAGCAAAGTAGGGGATGATGAAGGTGACGAAGCTGAGGCGGTCGCTCACTTCCACGCCTAATGTTCCCGGTCGTGTTGTATTTTCCACGTGTTGATCGGTTTAAAAAGTTTCGCGACGCGCCTTATTTTAGTTTCAATTCTGCCAGGAGCATGTCGTATATCTCCCTCCACGGCCGGAGGTACAGACCGGTGGATTCGTCGATGAGCTTCCCGTAAGTTCGTGATGCGTAGTAGTGATCGACGGCCTCCTCCTCGGACATGCCGAAGTTGTTCACCAGCGATCCCGCTACCGCTTCGTCGATGTCTATGATGATCCGTGCCGGCGCGCGGACGGCCTCCAGTGCTTGCAACGATTGGTGGGTGCAAAAACAGATCTGGTGCGTGTGTTTGGCGAACTTGAGTTCCTCCAGGAATGTCTCCCGGGACACGATACCTTTCACGCACAACCGGGCGCGCTGCGCGATCTTGTCGTCAGCGACGGGGCCTTCCACGATGTCGTAGTCGTGTGCGGGGACAGGGCGCGAGCGATCACGGTTCATCACGACGAAGTCCAGCCACTCCCGCGAGTAATCCTCGAAGCGCAACGCCTTGAAGTTCCAGTGTTCAAAGGCCGCTTCGACGAAATCAAACTCGGTCACGTGCCCTCCCGGATGATTGTCGCCCCCTTTTCGTTCCGCCCAGAACTCCGCCTGCTCGCGGATGTTGGTGACGTAAAAACCCTTGCCGAAATCGTGGTACAATTCGCACCGCGACAGGTCGATGTCAATAATCTCGACGCTGCCCCCGTGGTAGACCTTCATCGCAGTCCCCCGTTTTCGTGGCAAAAGTCGTGTATTCCCCTCACCGACCAGAATGGGTTGTCCACGTGCAACGTCCACCAGTGTTTGAAAATGAAGTCAATCCCCCCGTACTTTTTCAGGTAGTGGTAGGCCTCTTGTCGGTTCATTTTGTACTCGTCGGCAAAGTAAGGGATGATGAAGGTGACGAAGCTAAGTCTGTCGCTCACGTCCACGTTTAAAGTTCCCGGTCGTATTGTATTTTCCATATCTTGATTGTTTTAAAAAGTTTCGCGATTGTTTATCCCCCGGCATCGGCCGTAAAGTTACGAATTTTCCGGATGCCCGAAAATCCCGCGCGATCGGGACGGATCCGGGGACGAAAAAACCCGCTTTGAAGGCGGGTTTTAAAAATATTACCGGGGCCGGCAGGGGTGTGTCACGCCTTCGGGGTGCCCTGCCCCGCTTCCCTGTCGAGCTTCGCCTTTACTTTATCGAGCATGTCGGAGGTCATGGCGGCGAGGTCGTACTCCGGCGCCCAGTCCCACTCCTGGCGGGCGCAGGTGTCGTCCATGCTGTTCGGCCAGCTGTCGGCGATGGCCTGCTTGACGGGGTCGATGTCGTAAGAGATGGCGAAGCCGGGGACGCGGGCGCGGATGGCGGCGGCGATCTCCTCCGGGTCGAAACTCATGGCGGCGATGTTGAAGCTGTTGCGGTGCTTCAGGCGGGAGGGGTCGGCCTCCATGAGGCGGACGACGGCGCG
>JAIRXZ010000092.1 GCA_031267995.1 Odoribacteraceae bacterium
TGATGCGGGCGCTGAAGATTGGCGGCGGGGTGGCGGCGGGGCTGTGCCTGCTGTTCGCGCTGCTGCCGGGGCTGGGCGGGGGTTTTCTCTCCGAATGGGAACCGACGCTGCTGCGGTCGGCGCTGGGGAGCGACCCGCGGGGGTTGCAGCTTGCCGATGCCTTGCGGGAGGCGCTGGTGGACGACCGGGAGGCGCTGTTGCGCGCCGATGCTTTGCGGTCGCTGGCGTTTATCGTGCTGGCGGGGGGGGCGCTGTGGGCGACGATCGCCGGGAAACTTTCGGCAACGCGGGCGACGGTGGTGCTGGCCGCGCTGGTTGTCGCGGATATGTGGACGGTGGATAAACGATACCTGAACCAGTCGCATTTCGCGAGCAAACGGGAGTTTAACGCGCAGTTCCAAATGCGACCCGTCGACAAGGTTATTCTGCAGGATAAGGCGCTGGATTACCGCGTGCTGGATATTACTTCCAGCCCTTTTAATGATTCACATGCCAGCTATTATCACAAGACCATCGGGGGGTATAGCGCGGCCAAGTTGCAGCGGTACCAGGAGATGATTGACTATTTTATCGACCCGGAGATTCGGGATTTTATGCAGGATCTCAACTCGATGACGGCGGCAGAGGAGGGGATCGCGCGGCAGAAGGTGTTGAACATGCTCAACACGAAGTACGTTATCGTCAATCCCAATTCCGCCCCGGTGGAGAACCGCGCGGCGGGGGGAAATGCCTGGTTCGTGAAGTCTTGCGAGCTGGTGGATTCGGCCATTAACGAGCTGGAGGAGTTGCGGTACTCGGATCCTTTCGAGACGGCCATCGTCCGCCGGCAGTCTGCCCCGGCGTTGCAGGAGAAGGGGTTTAATTTCGACGACCAGGCGACTATCCGCCTGACGAAGTACGCGCCCAATCGCCTGGAGTACGCCTCCTCCGCCGCCGACGAGCAGCTCGCGGTTTTCAGCGAGGTCTATTACCCCGACGGCTGGGAGGCTACCGTGGACGGGCAGCCGGTGGAGCATTTCTGCGCCAACTACATCCTGCGCGGGATGGTTGTGCCTGCCGGGGAGCACGTCATCGTTTTCCGGTTCAATCCCCAATCTTATAGCGCGGGGGCGAAGGTTTCCGGCGCCTGTTCGGGGGCTTTGCTGCTGTTGCTGCTGGCGTGCGCGGGGATGCGCGGCGCCCGCTGGTGGCGGCGGGAGAGCTAAAAGAGAATATGTGTGTGACAAAATCTGCCCCCGGTGGCCAACAATCACCGCGGGCTTTTCGTTTTAAAACAAAAACAGCTATGAAACAACTTTACATGTACATTAGCCTCGTCCTCCTGCTCGCGGGAGCGTGCGTCAAGGTCAACAATTTGGCCGACGAGGCGGCCGTTGAACGCTTTACGGTCATCGCCGTGCAACCCGCCGACGTGCGGGTGGGCGAGGTAGTCATTGAACCGGGGAAAATCCGCGTGCGATTGTCGCCGCGGGACGATTTGTTCCCCTTCACCTTCCGGACGGAGACGAAGGTTAGCCACACCACCGTCGACCTGGTCAACATTCCCGCCGAGTTTCGTTTCGAGACGGGCAGCGGCTCGGAGCGCTTTTACGCGGTTGCCGAAAGCGGCATCCCCCACGCTTACGACGTGACCCTGGAGGCGATAGACACGGGGGCGGATATCACCACCTTCTCCATTCAGGGCGAGGCGGGATCCATCACCATCGACCCTTGGGCTGGCGCCGTGCACATTCCCGCCACCCCCGCCACGTTTCCCTACAAGCTCACGGCCACGCTCGCCCTCTCCAACGGGAGCGCCGTGCAGGATACCCTCATCACCTTTGAAAACATCAACCAGGTCAAGGAGTTCGCGGTAATTACCGACGACGGCGCCTACACGCGCACCTGGAAGATCTCCCTGGAGAGTCCCGCGCAGCTGCCCAATGCCGATTTTGAGCTGTGGATCAACGAGGGAACGACCACCGTGAACATCGATCCCATGCCGGGGAAGGTGTGGGGAACGGGAAATAACTCCTTCGTGCAAGGAACGCTCCCCGTCAACCGCAACGGCGGCAGGGCGGCAGAAATGACCACCGGCATCCAAAAAATACCCTTCCTCAACCACGAACTTGTCACCGCCGGCACCCTCTACACGGGCAATTTCGTCCTCAGCCTCTCCTTTGAAAATCCCCGGTCGATGACCAACTTCGGCGTCTCGCACAAACGCCGGATCGCGGCAGTGGCCTTTGACGCGTACTACGTTGCCGGCGTGCAGCTGCAGCAATCCGTGAAAAACGGGAGCAAGTACGTCGTGACGGACATCGAAGGCCGCGACACCGGCGAGGCTTGGGTGGAGGTGCTCAACTGGGCGGGCAGCGGGGAACTTAAATACCACGGCGATCCCGTCGACGGCGTCACCGTCCTGGGTCGCGGAAACATCATCTTCGACGGGACGGAAGCGTCGGCCGGCGCCTGGAGCAACTTCGAAATCCCCGTCGCGTACACCAACACCATCCTCGCCCCCACGCACCTCGTCATCGTCTTCACCTCCAGCAAGGACGGCGACAAATTCATCGGCGCCAAGGGCAGCAAACTGACCGTCGACAACGTCACCTTACGCTATTAAAACAAAGCATCCATGAAAGCAATTATAGTCAGCATCCTCCTCGCCGCGAGCCTCACCCTGCAGGCGCAAGAGACGCCCCAACAGCACCCCCCCGTCGTCGCGGGCATACAAATCGGCACGGACATCGGCGGCGCCATCCCCTTCCCCTTCAAGCACCTGCCGGAGCGCTACAACCCCTATCCCCACCTCACCCTTTCGCTTGGCGGGAGGGTAGGCGTCCCGCTCACCGCGACGTGGAGCCTCGGCATGGAGATCACTTATAAAACGATAAGCCTCAACGCCGACGCCCGCGTGAAAAACCAGAAATTCCAGGACGGCGCCGCCATCCAGTACTTCACCGGCAGCGCCAACATGCAGCAACGTTTCACCATCGTCGAGTTTCCCGTTTACGCCAAGTACAACCTCCCCGGCGGCAACCGCCTCCTGGCGGGAATCTACAACGGCTGGACGCTGGACGGCCTTTTCCGCGTGGAACCGTTAAAGGGATTTACCGGCGCCAAAGCCGACTGGTTTGATGCCGTGATGGACGAAAACATGGACGAAATGCGCTTCGACGACGCCACCGGCAGCTGGGACATCGGCCTGCTGTTTGGCTACGAGCGACAAATCTTCCCGCGCCTCGACCTCGGCATCCGCTTCTCGTGCGGCTTCAAGGACATCTTTAAATCGGGACAAAAATACTTCGATTACAGCATGATCCACATGCGCGGCAGCGTCGTCCTCGCCTACGACCTCGTCCGCGTCCCCGTCAAAACGCGCTAACGCCCCTCCACCCACTTGTACAACCTGTCGCCGCGCCGCAGCAACGCCGCCGAGGGCATGGAGAAGAAATCCCCCTTCTCCACCCTCTCCACGGCGCCCGCGTGCAGCCGCAACTCCCGCACTGTCATCTCCTCCGCGCCCGTCGTCGCCCCCACCACCAGCACCTCGTCACCCACGCGCAGCTCCCCGGACTCCAGCCGGAACTCCCCCACCTTCAGCCGGGCGTAATAATTCGTCACCCTCCCCGCGTACTCCTTGTGGCGAGAAGCCATCGACCCGCGTCCCTCGCACCACTCCCCCATCCGCTGCCCCAGGTAATAACCATCCCAAAAGCCCCGGTTAAACACCGTCCCCAGCCGCTCCATCCACCCCGCCACCTCCGCCGGCGTGAACCCTCCCGCGGCGCAAGCCCGCAGCGCCTCGTCGTAGCAGCCGCACACCCGCTTGACGTACTCCGCCGGACGCGCGCGTCCCTCGATCTTGAACACGCGCACGCCGGCATCAATCAACTTGTCGAGAAAGCCAATCGCGCATAAATCCTTGGGCGACATGATACACTTCCCGTCCACCTCCAGCTCCGCGCCACTCTCCGCGTCCCGCACCAGGTACGATCGGCGGCACAATTGCGAGCAAGTCCCCCGGTTGGCCGACGCGTTCATCTCGTGCAAACTCAGGTAACACTTTCCCGACACCGCCATGCACAACGCCCCGTGCACGAACATCTCCACCCGCACCAGCTCCCCGCCAGGCCCCCGGATCCCCCCCTCCGCTATTCGTCGCGAAATCCTCGCAACCTGCCCCAGGTCAAGCTCCCGCGCCAGCACCATCACGTCGGCCAGCCCCGCGTAAAAACGCAGCGCCTCCGTGTTCGCGATATTACACTGCGTGCTCGCGTGCACCTCCGCGCCCACCGATCGCGCGTACAACATCGTCGCCATGTCCGAGGCAATCACCGCCGTCACCCCCGCCTCCCGCGCGCCATCAATCAGGCGGCGCATCTCCCCCAGCTCCTCCTCGTACACGACGGTATTGACGGTCAGGTAACTCTTTGCCCCCCCGTCCGCGCAACGTTTTGTTATCTCTCCCAGCTCCTCCAGGGTGAAATTCACCGCCCCTCGCGCCCTCATATTCAACGCGCCAACGCCAAAATAGACGGCATCCGCCCCGGAGCGCAACGCCGCCTGCAACGACTCCCGCGAACCCGCCGGCGCCATCAACTCGAAATCTTCTCTTTTCATGATCATCCTTTTTTTCGCGCTCCAAAAGTAAACATTTCGACCGATAACAGCAGACATCGCGGCAAACCGGCAAGACGGGTGGACAAAACAAACAAACCGGGTGGACAATGCGAGAAACCTTCGGGTGGACACGCGCGAAAGGAGGACAAACGTCTTTTCTTTCCCCAAAAACAGGCCGTATTCCGGAGGATCTCTTATCTTCGCGAAGACAACCGAAGCAACCACCATAACCGGAACAACACGATGAAACCAACCCTCGCCACGCTAATCCTCTGCGCCCTCGTCGGCATACCTCACCCGGCGTTACCGGCGCACCAAGTCCCCCAATCCGGCCACATCTTCAGCACCATGACGGTGGACAATGGCCTGCCCCACAACTTTATTGATGACATTTTCAAAGACAGTCGCGGATTCATCTGGCTCTCCACGGGAGGCGGGCTGGTTCGTCACGACAGCTACGAAATGCTGGTCTTCAACACCAACAGCGCCCCCGTTTCCCTCAAAAGCAACGCCGTCAAGAAGGTCTGCGAGGACGATTTCGAACGCCTGTGGGTCATATCCTCCGGCGGCCTGGACATCATCGACCTCGTCACCATGCGAAAAAGCAACCTCCTTGCCCGCTGGCCGGGCGTCGAACAAGCGCGCGACATCAGCCTCCTCAACATCTTCAAAGACAAAAAAGGAAACCTCTGGCTGCAAGCCAACGAGGTGATTTACCGCTTCGCCTTCGCCCCGTCGGGGCGCGTCCAGCGGGTCGACTCCACCGACCGCCGCGGTCGTCCCCCCTTCTCCACCCTCCGCGAGGTGGACGGCGCCATATACGCCGGCAACGACGGGAAAATCTTCACCGTCAACGCCAGCATCGAGGGTGGACTCACCCTCCAGCGCGCCTTCAGCACCGTCGATTTTGGTGAAAACGTCCACGTTTCCACCCTCGTCAAAAAGGAAAACGCCATTTGGATCGGCACGGAAAACGGCCTTTTCCGCTACAACATCAACAAAAGCACCCTCGACACCTTCGTCCACGACGAGCGTCGCCCCGGCTCCATCTCCCAAAACATGGTCACGGACATCCTTCTCAGAGACGACGGACAGCTCATCGTCGCCACCCTCCGCGGTCTCAACTTCCTCGACATCTCCAACGACACCTTCGAGCGCGTATCCTCCGAGGAGGGGCGATCGCTCAACAACGACTTCATCAACTGCCTCATGGCCGACGGTAACCACCTGTGGATAGGCACCGAAGCCGGCGGCGTCAACAAAATGACCCTCCCCAGGCTCGCCACGCGCGACTACGTCCACGACCCCGACGACCCCAGCACCCTCTCCAAAAACCTCGTCAACGCCCTCCTCGAAGACAGCGGCGGAACCCTCTGGGTAGGCGCCATCGAGGGAGGATTGAACCGCAAACACCCTGGCCAGGAGGGATTCACCCGTTACTCCGTCCGCCACGGCCTGGCGCACAACTCCGTCAGCGCCCTCGAGGAGGACGGCCGCGGGCGCCTCTGGGTAGGCACATGGGGAGGCGGCATATCCATCCTCAAAAAGGGAAAGGGCGACAACATCACCACCCAAAACATCACCCTGCCAACCAACTACGTCGGCGTCCTCGCCCGCGACACCATCAACCGCGGCATCTGGATCGGCACCAACCGCGGCATCTATTTCCGCGGCGACACCGACACCCGCCTTCGCGCCCCCCTCCCCGACCCCCTCGCGCAAGGCATCTGGGGAACCCTCGGATCCCTCGTCGACCGCCAGGGAAACCTCTGGATAGGCACCAGCGCAGGCCTCGTCAAAATCAAACTCGCCACCCTCGACACCCTCCGCGACCGCTGCGAGGCTGCCCTTTTCACCACCGCCGACCCCCGTTTCAACCGCACTTTCCTCCCCAAAATCAGCTTCATATACCAAACCCACGACGGCGTCATCTGGCTCGGCAGCGACGGCTACGGCATCTGCAAACTCGACGGCGACAACCCGCCCCGCGCCCTCACCACCGCCGACGGCCTCCCCAACAACACCATCTTCGGCATCCTCGAGGACGACCAGGGGCGCGTCTGGATCAGCACCGCCCGCGGCCTCTCCTGCCACGACCCCGCCACCGGCCAATTCTCCAACTATAATAAGGAAGACGGCCTCCTCAACAACCAATTCTACTGGA
>JAIRXZ010000185.1 GCA_031267995.1 Odoribacteraceae bacterium
GACCCCGGTGCTGGCGCGGGCTTGTAGCCCGTGCCACCACTTGAAAGATAACCATTTCGTTGGTGCGGACTACAAGTCCGCACCAGCACCGGTTTTTCTTCTAATAGCATTGACACGAAAACCCCGGCTGGGGTTTTGTTTGCAACGATGTGATCACAAAAACCTCGATCGGGGTTTTGTTCGCAACGATGTTAGCACGAAAACCCCGGACGGGGTTTTGTTCGCAATGACGTTATCACGAAAACCCCGGCAGGGGTTTTATTCGCAACGATGTTATCACGAAAACCCCGACCGGGGTTTTGTTCGCAACGACGTTAGCACGAAAACCCCGGACGGGGTTTTATTAATTATTATATTGCCGATAATAATCTGAATTATTTTTTATTACTTCGCGTATCGGTACGAAAACCCCGACGGGGGTTTTATTACCGGGAATATCGGGGAATTTATTCCCCATCACGATTGATCAAACAACCATTTCAACGCGTTTACAAGCATTTAAAAATCAAACGTTATGAAACTGATATTGACAGCAAGGCTACAGTATTACCGCGGCGACGGGCACGTGCAGTTTATGACCTATTTCGATGAACTCTACACGAACAACGACGCCGTGATGACCGTCGTCGCGCCGTTAACCGGGGAGTTCAGTCGACTGTTCAACCTGGAAAAAGCGCTCTTTAACAAGATGAGGAAGAGCCACCTGACCAAAAGTATCGTCGAGGCGGATCGACGCCTGGATGCCGACGTCACGGGGATGCGCGCCCTGGTGATGGCCGGCCTGCACTCGCCCGACGAAAGCGCGCGGGACTCCGCGTGGCGATTGCATAACCGCTTCATCGCGTTCGGTAACGTCTTCAAACAGAGTTACGAGGAGAAGCCGGCGGACGTGATCGCCCTGCTGGCCGACCTGGCGGGCGAGAAGTATTCCGAGGACGCGAAGGCGCTGAACATGACGTCGTGGGTGGATGACCTGGACGACGCCGTGCGGGATTTCACGCGCTTGATGGTGGAACGAAGAGAGGAGGAGACCGCCAAGCCGGAGGGACGGTTGATCGACGCGCGACGGCAGCTGGGTAAGGTTTATCGACAGATGATCAGCATGGTGGAGGCGGCCGCCACGCTGGACGCGAAGGGGAGTTACGATGGTTTTATCGACGAATTGAATTACGAGATCAAGCGATATAACGAGGCGGATCGCGAGCCGGCAAGGAAGGATATCGGCGCCACGGATCGTTGCGTTGTCGAGCCTGTCGAGACGCTGCCATACACCGGGAAGGCCGTCACGCCTATCGTCAAGGCGTTTTACCGCGCCGCCGGGAGGCCGACCGTCGAGCTGGTGTTTGCCAGGGATTTTTTCCTGACGTACAGGCACAACGTGGAGGCGGGCACGGCCGTCGTCACGCTGCACGGCAAGGGGGGCTACAAGGGGCGGTTTTCCACGACGTTCAACATCGCGCGGGAGGAGCGCAGCCCACCGCCGGAAGGGCAATGAAAAAGAGGGATTTCGCCCCCCTCTCCCGAAAAATCACCGGCGCGTTTGTGAATTTAAAAACAATTCATACCTTTGCCAGGCAAATAAATATCCTCACGGGGTACTACAAGCGGAACGCGTTCCCACCCCAGGGTTAAAACTTAAAAGTAACATTGAAATGTATGCTATTGTAGAGATCGCGGGACAGCAATTCAAGGTGGAGAAAGACCGGAAGGTGTACGTCCACAGGCTCGACGCCGAGGAAGGCGCGCGAGTAGAGTTTAACAAAGTGTACCTGCTGGACAACGACGGGCAGGTGAAGGTGGGCACGCCGGTGGTGGAAGGCGCGTCGGTGACGGCCAAGGTGCTGTCGCACTTGAAGGGTGACAAGGTGATCATCTTCAAGAAAAAGAGAAGAAAAGGGTATGCCAAGAAAAACGGCCACAGGCAGTACCTGACGCAGATCCTGATAGAGGCCATTAACGGGTAATTCATCACGTAACTTCAAAAAATTGTAACGATATGGCACACAAGAAAGGAGTAGGCAGTTCGAAGAACGGACGCGAGTCGGAAAGCAAGCGGTTAGGCGTGAAACTCTTCGGAGGGCAGTTCGCCAAGGCGGGCAACATCATCGTCCGGCAACGGGGGACGAAGCATAACCCGGGGGCCAACGTGGGTATCGGGAGGGATCACACCCTGTTCGCGCTGGTGGACGGGAACGTGCAGTTCGCCAGGAAACGGGGCGATAAGTCGTTCGTTTCCATCGTCCCGACGCCGGTGGTGGAGATCGCCCCGGCACCGGTGGCAGAAAGCGCCCCGGCGGCAGAGTGAACACCCCGCGGGGGGTGGAAATAATAGAGACTCCCGATTTTGACAATCGGGAGTTTTCTTTATTTTTGCACCCGTTGAACCAAACCTTATCTAATTCACGCGAACATGTTAACCCTAAGATTTATCCAGGAGAACAGCGAGACGGTGGTGCGAAAGCTGGCCGTCAAGAACTTTGACGCCACCGCCCTGGTGGACGAGATAACGCGCCTCGACGACGAGCGGAAAAACCTGCAGAAGGAGGCGGACGATCGGTCGGCCGAGCTGAACACGTTGTCCAGGCAAGTGGGCGCGCTGGTGAAGGCCGGCGAAACGGGCGAGGCGGAGGCGATGAAAGCTCGCACTACGGTTCTGAAAGAGGTGATTGCCGCGCTCGCCGCCAGCCACGATGCCACGATGTCGCGGCTGAACGACCTCATCCTGCGCCTCCCCAATCTTCCCCACGACTCCGTGCCGCCGGGGAAGGGCGCCGATGATAACCAGATCGTCAAGATCAGCGACAACATCCCCGCCCACGAGGAGGGGCAAGCGCCCCACTGGGAGCTGGCGCGGCGGCACGATCTCATCGACTTCGACGCGGGCGTCAAGATCACCGGCGCCGGTTTCCCCGTCTACAAGGGCGTCGGGGCGAAGCTGCAGCGCGCGCTCATCCACTTTTTCCTCGACGAAAACACGCGCGCCGGGTACGGCGAGATCATGCCCCCGCTGGTGGTCAACGAGGCTTCGGGCTTCGGCACCGGGCAGCTCCCCGACAAGGAGGGGCAGATGTACCACGTCCCCGTCGACGGCCTCTACCTCATCCCCACCGCCGAGGTGCCCGTCACCAACCTCTATCGCGATACCATCCTCGACGCCGACGCGCTTCCCGTCAAAAACACCGCCTACACCGCCTGTTTCCGTCGCGAGGCCGGCTCCTACGGCAAGGAAGTGCGCGGCCTCAATCGCCTGCACCAGTTTGACAAGGTGGAGATCGTCCAGATCACCCGTCCCGAGGAGTCCTACGAGGCGTTGGAAGGCATGGTGCGCCACGTTGAATCGCTGCTCGTCAAGTTGGAGCTTCCCTACCGTATCCTCCGTCTCTGCGTCGGCGACACGAGCTTCACCTCCGCCCTCACCTACGACTTCGAGGTCTACTCCAAGGGGCAGGACAGGTGGTTGGAAGTCAGCTCGGTCTCCAACTTTGAAGAGTTCCAGGCCAACCGCCTCAAGCTGCGTTTCAAGGCTCGCGGCGACAAGAAAACCACCCTCGCGCACACCCTCAACGGCAGCGCCCTGGCGCTCCCGCGCGTCGTCGCCGCCCTCCTCGAAAACAACCAGACCCCCGACGGCATACGCCTCCCCGCCGTCCTCCACCCCTTCATGGGCGCCAGCATGATACGATGACGACACCGTCGCCCCGGCGCGTCGTCCACAACACCACCTTTCACGTGGACGAGGCCGTGGAAACCGCGTGGCTCGCGGCGCTCCTGGACGAGGTCGTCCCCGCCGTCACCCTCGCCGCGCCCCTCGCCCGCTCCCTCTTCACGAGGGTGAGGGTGGGGGACGACGCGTGCCGCGCCTACTCGCTCCAGCTTCTTTTTGACGATGACGACGCGTGCCGACGCCTCGCGCTGGAGACGATGGGGGAATGGCTCGACGCCCTCTCGCGCCGCTTCCCCGGCGGCTTCCACCACTTTTGCTCCACCCTGGAGGAGGTGCGGCGTGAACGCTGACCGCGCCCCGGCCGAGCGCTGGATCATGGGCGTCGACCCCGGCACCAGCGTCATGGGTTACGCCATCCTCCGCTCCGCCGGCAGGAGCGCGCGGCCGTCGCTGGTCATCTCCGGCGTGGTGGACATGCGACGCCTGGACGATCCCTACCTCAAGCTGCAACACGTCTTCCGGCGCGCGCTGCAGGTGATCGACGAGTATCACCCCGACGAGCTCGCCATCGAGTCGCAATTCATCGGCAAGAACATCCAGTCCACCCTCAAGCTCGGCCGCGCGCAGGGCGTTGCCATCGCCGCCGCCTTGCAGCGCGACATTCCCGTCTTCGAGTACGCCCCGCGCAAGGTCAAGATGAGCGTCACCGGCACCGGCACCGCCTCCAAGGAGCAGGTGGCCACGATGCTGGGCAAGCTGGTGGAGCTGCCGGACACCCTCTCCACGCTGGACGAGACGGACGCCATCGCCATCGCTTATTGCCACCTCCTGCAGGCCGGCGTGCCCGCCGCCGGCGAGGGCAAGTGCAAGAGCTGGGCGGAGTTCGTCAAGCGGAACCCCGGAAAGACGGTGTGATCGCGCGCGCGCTTTTCTTAACATATCGACGCCCCGACTTTAACATATCGGCGTATAGCATTAGAATGCAGGCAGCGTATCGTGCTATACGCTGGCAGCGTATCGGGCGATACGCAGGCAGCGTATCGTGTTATACGCGGGCAGCGTATCGTGCTATACGCTGGCAGCGTATCGTGCTATACGCCGATATGTTAAAATTCCGGGGCGCGATGACGCCGGGAAAACGGCCGCGCCGGGGTGGGTATATATACCCGAAAATCGCCGGGACGACCATTTCGAGGCACCCCGTCCCCGGCGCGTCTCGATTTTATTTTTACCTTCGCGACGGTCACGATGACGTGGCGTTTACCCGTAATAACATGGAAGATAGAATCGAACCGATATTCATCCGCCCGCTCTTCAGGAGCAAGAACCCGGGGTTAGCCCGGTGGATCCCCCCGTTCGTTTTCACGTGGCTGGAGCGGCTGATCCACCAGGAGGAGATCAATCACTTTATCGACAAGTACGGCGACAGGAAGGGGCTGGCCTTCGCGCGAGCCATGCTGGAGTACCTCCGCGTGGGGTTCCGCGTGGTGGGGGAGGAGAATTTACCGGACGCCGGGGGGCGCTACGTTTTCGCGTCGAACCACCCGCTGGGGGGGCCTGACGGCGTCATTCTCATCGCGTTCCTGGGGGAGCGGTACCCGCGGCTGAAGTTTCCCGTGAACGATTTGCTCATGAACCTGAAGAACTTGAACGACGTCTTCCTCCCCGTCAACAAGCACGGCGGGCAGGCGCGCGAGGCCGCCGCCGGCATCGAGGAGGCGTTCGCGTCGGACGCGCAGGTGATTACCTTCCCGGCGGGGATGGTGAGCCGGAAGTATCACGGGGAGGTGAAGGACCCGGCGTGGCAGAAGAACTTCGTGACCAGGGCGGTGCGGCATCATCGCGACATCGTGCCGGTGCACGTGTCGGGGGTCAACTCGCCGCTCTTTTACCGGGTGTTTCGCCTGCGGCAATTGCTGGGAATCAAACTGAACCTGGAGATGATGATGCTGCCGCGGGAGACGTTCAGGAAGAAGGGCGAAACGTTCACGCTGACGGTGGGACGACCCATACCGTGGCAGTCGCTGGACAAGAGCAGGACGGCGGCCGAGTGGGCCAGGGCGATCCAGGAACAGGTGCACCGGATGTGACGATGGAGAATATTTCAATTGACATGTATGAAGCAAGTTATTTATCCCGTTGACAGGGAGAGGCTCGCGGCCGAGCTGACCGAGGAGCGGTTCCTCAGAAAGACCAACAAGGGGATGAACGAGATTTACTCGTTCAGCGCCCCCGATGCCCCCAACCTGATGCGCGAGGTGGGACGACTGCGCGAGCTGACGTTCCGCACGGCCGGCGGCGGGACGGGGAACGAGGTGGACGTGGACGAGTTCGACGCGGACGAGCGACACCCGTACCAGCAGCTGATCGTGTGGGACCCGAAGGAACGGGAGATCCTGGGCGGGTATCGCTACGCGCTTTGCGATGACGTGCCGCTGAACGAGGCGGGGGAACCGAACCTGGCGACGACGGAGCTGTTCGCGATGTCGGAGAGGTTCAAGCGGGATTACCTGCCGCGGACGATCGAGCTGGGGCGATCCTTCGTGCAGCCGCTGTACCAGTCGACGAAGATGGGGCGAAAGTCGCTTTTCGCGCTGGATAACCTGTGGGACGGGCTGGGGGCGCTGACGGTGGATAATCCCGGGATGGAGTATTTTTTCGGGAAGGCTACCATGTACACGAGCTTTAATATCGAGGCGCGCGACTTGCTGCTGTATTTCATGCGACGGTATTTTAACGACACGGGGGAGCTGGTGAGGCCTATCCACCCGCTGGAGATCCGGCTGGACGAGGAGCGGTTCGCCCGCGTGCTGGACGGGACGACGTACGAGGAGAATTACAAGATCCTGTCGCGCCAGGTGCGTGATCACGGGGAGAATATCCCGCCGCTGGTGAACGCTTACATGAGCTTGTCGCCGTCGATGAGGACGTTCGGGACGGCCATTAACCCGACGTTCGGCGGGGTGGAGGAGACCGCCTTGCTGATTACCATCGCGGACGTGTACGAGACCAAGAAAGCCCGGCATGTCTCCACGTATATCCCCCGCCTGCTGAGGCGCAGGAGGTAGGGGGACGGGGGCATCGCCACGTTCCTCGCGCGTTCATCCTCACGTTACTTGCCCGTCCATTGCCACGTTACTTGTCCGGCCATTGCCGCGTTACTCGTCCGGCGGGGAATACTTCACCACCTTGTCATCCTTCAGGAGATAGAGTTTTTGGTTATCCAGCAGGCAGACGTTGCCCTTGATCACGGGATCGGGATCGCGGTGCTGGGTATGTCCGATCACCTGCACGATAGAATCGTCGAAATGCGCCGGCTCGTCGAAAAGCTCCGAGGCATCCGCCCACAGCGGGCTTCCCGACGCGTGATAACCTCCGCGGCTCCAGGAAACCTCGTTAAACGCGGCCATGTCGCGGGCGAACAGCCCGTTCAACTGCCCCTCCAGCGTCTCCCCGTGGCGCGAAAGATCGGCAGCGTGAGCGTCGAACCACCCCTTGGTCACCCCCGCGTGGACAAACAGGAAGCGCCCCACCTGCCTGCAAACCTGGAACAGGGGGGCCGTCTCGCCCGTCAACAGCTCGTGATACGCTCGGTAAAAACGACGATCGAAACGACTGCAAGCGTACTCCGGATCGTGGTAATGCAACTCGTGATTGCCCACCAGCAGCGTGACCCGCGCGGGATTCTGCCGCTTGAACTCGACGATGCGCGTCAGCCCCCGGTAAGCGTCCGCTTGCTTGAACCCCTCCGCCGGGTACGGGTCGGTATAATCGCCCAGGAACACCACCTCCCCGTCGTGCTCCAGCGCGGGCAGCCAGAAATCCCGCCCGTGCACGTCGGGGACAATCATGATGCCGGTCGCCTGCCCTTTCACCATGCCGGCCGCCTCCTTCACCGCCCGTCCTCCAGCGCCACCGTCCGTTTCTTCAGGAATTTGAGGACGAGGTAGATCACCACCGACGCGCCGCCCGCGTAAAGCAGCGCGTAATTATACGTCGGGACGATCTTCAGCGACTCCCCGCCGAGGTGAAACAGCGCGAACCCGAGGAAGATGGCGCAAAACCCGTTCTTCTCCTTCTTCAGCACCTTCTTCCAGCTAAAGGGCAGGTCGCACCGGCGATAGCCCCGCGGGTCGGGCAGGAAAGCGGGCGTCCTCGCCGCCCATGTCGTGTACGCCTCGCCGAACTTTCCCCTCAGGAACTGCTCCTCGGCAAACATGATGCGCTCGTAATAGATCCAGTACACCAGCGAGAAAATCACCGCGAACCACGCGTGTTGCGGCAGCATCGCCACCCCCAGCCACATCAGGTAATTGCCCAGGTACAGGGGGTGCCGCACGACGCTGTAAATGCCCGACGTGTTCAAGCTATCGGCCACCTGCCCCGCGCCGGTATTGCGCCCGGAGGTGTTGCGGGGCGTGTACCCCACCGTGAAACCCCTCACCAGCAGCCCCAGCAGGCTCACCGCCAGGCACGCCAGCTCGTAATACGACTCGTGCGCCGTCCTGATGCCCGCGGGCGTTTCCACGTAATCCTCCTTCCACATGTAGAGCGCCAAACACGCCACCAACCAAAAGAGCGGCAGGTAACTCCGCCACCGGAAGAGCCATCTGCCCTGTTTCTCGAATTCTTCTAAAAGTGCCATACGTTTCGTTTTGATTTGATACCGCGAAGTAACCATAAATAGTTGAGAAAGATTCGGGAAGGACGCCCCGGGTTCCATAAAAAACGTGAACGACGACCGACGGGAGATCGCGCCGTTTTTTCTTTACCTTTGGCCGCGTGAAACGAAAAACAATTACAGTATGACGAACAAACAAACCGCCCCCGGCAAGAACACCCCGTCGCCCGCCACCGGGGAACCCGTCGACGTGTACGTGGCAGGCCATTTCGCGGACGCGCTCGGCGCCTACACCGGGGCAGTGCTATGGAAAAACGGCGTGGCGACGCCCCTCGCCGGCGGCACCGTCGCGTACTCGGTCTTCGTGTCGGGCGACGACGTCTACGTGGCGGGAGCGGAACGCGTCCCCGGCCTCCCCGGCGTGGCCACGTTATGGAAAAACGGCGTGGCCACCGCCCTCACCGACGGCACGCGCGACGCCGGCGCGTGCTCGGTATTCGTGTCGGGCGGCGACGTCCACGTGGCGGGAACCGAAAACAACGCGGACGGTAATCCCGTGGCCACGGTATGGAAAAACGGCACGGCAATCGTCCTCTCCGCCGCGAAAATCTCTTTTGCCTACTCGGTCTTCGTGTCGGGCGGCGACGTTTACGTGGCGGGAAGCGAAAATCGGGTAGCCACGCTATGGAAAAACGGCGTGGCGACGCCCCTCGCCGGCGGCGTCATGGCACACTCGGTCTTCGTGTCGGGCGCCGACGCGTACGTGGCGAGGATCGACAAACCGGGGGCAACCACCATCCCCGTGCTATGGAAAAACGGCGTGGCAACGCCCCTCGCCCGCGACGCGAACCACGTGACGGCCGGGTCGGTCTTCGTGTCGGGCGGCGACGTGTACGTGACAGGAACGGCAACCATACTCGACAACCTGCTCGCCGAAAACAAGTACGATAGCATCGCCACGCTATGGAAAAACGGCGTGCCAACCCCCCTGAACGACGCGACAAATAACATGTCAGCAGGCCAGGTTCGCGTATCGGGTGGCGACGTCTACGTGGCGGGACACGAATTTCTCCCGGACGGTTATCATCCCGTGGCCGTGCTATGGAAAAACGGCGTGCCGACCGTCCTCGGTGATCGCGCCTTCGCCGCGTCCGTCTTCGTGAAAACATCGAAACAGTAACCCGGCATCGTGCCGGAAAACCCCTTCGTCCCGCGAGGCATCCTACCTAACGCTTGGTAGACACCCTACCTAACGCTTGGTAGACACTCTACCTAACGCTTGGGAGACACCCTACCTAACGCTTGGTAGACCCTACCCAACGTTTGGTAGGCTCCCTTCACGAAATAATGTTCATGAGGACGTTATAAATAAAGCCCCGGCCGGAGTTTTGTTCGCAATGATGTTATCACGAAAACCCCGGCCGGGGTTTTGTTCGTGACGACGTTATCACGAAAACCCCGGCCGGGGTTTTGTTCGCAACGACGTTGTCATGAAAACCCCGTCCGGGGTTTTGATCGCAAAGACGTTATCACGAAAACCCCGGCCGGGGATTTGTTCGCAACGA
>JAIRXZ010000191.1 GCA_031267995.1 Odoribacteraceae bacterium
GGAAGGCAGGATGAAATCGCGCGAGGGAACCGTCGTGGACGCCGACGACCTCATATCCGAGATGATAGAAACGGCACGCGCCACCTCGCGGGAGCTGGGAAAATTAGACGGCTACTCCGCCGAGGAAGCCGAAGAAGTCTACCGGAAAGTTGCGCTGGGCGCCCTGAAATACTTCATCCTGAAAGTAGATCCCAAGAAAACCATGATGTTCAACCCCAGGGAATCCATCGACTTCAACGGGAACACCGGCCCCTTCATCCAGTACACCTACACCCGCATCCGGTCGGTAGAGCGGAAAGCGGCAGAACAAGGCATCGCCATCTCCCCGGCAGACCCCCGGACACCGCTCACGGACAAAGAACAAAACATCGTGAAACTCATCGCCCGCCTACCGGCCGTGGTTGCGGAAGCCGGGGAAAACTACAGCCCCGCGCTGCTGGCCAACTACGTCTACGACCTGGCGAAAGAATTTAACCAATTCTACCACGACTCCCCCATGTTGAAAGAAGAAAACGAAGCCATCCGAAACACACGCCTGCAGCTGGCTCGCCAATGCGGTGCGGCCATCAAGAGCGCCGCCGGCATGTTGGGAATCGAGATGCCGGAAAGAATGTAACGAATGGATTTATCAAACTACCATAGCCACTGCGATTTCTGCGACGGGAAGGCGCCGATGGAGGAATTTGTCAAAGCGGCCATCGCCGGGGGATTCCGCGGCTACGGCATCTCCTCCCACTCCCCCATGCCGTTCGACGTCCCGTGCGCCATCCGGCGGGAAAAAGTGCCGGACTACCTCGCCGAGGTGACGCGCCTGAAACACGCGTACGCCGGGCAGATCGAACTCCACGCGGGCATGGAAATCGACTACCTGGACGAAACCTACGGCCCCTCCGCCCCCTACTTCCAAGAATTGCCCCTCGACTACCGGATCGGGTCGATACACTACGTCACCCACCCCGCGAGCGGGCAGCGCATGGACATCGACGGCAGCGAAACCCGCTTCCGGTCGGCGCTTGAAGAAATCTTCGGCGGCAACCTCGCGGAGATGGTAAACGCCTACTACGATGCCTCCGAGCGGATGGTTGAACTCGGCGGTTTCGACTTCATCGCCCACCCGGACAAGGTGATCATGAACGCGAGTCGCCACGACGCCTCCCTCGCGGAGAGCCGCTGGTACATCGACAGGGTAAACGCCTATCTCGAAAAAATCGCGGCCAACGGGCGGATGATCGAAATCAACACCAAGGCGTTCCCTGCCTGGGGCATCATCTTCCCGGCGCGACGCCACCTGCAAAGAATCCGCGAGCTGCATATCCCCGTGATGGTCAACTCGGACGCCCACGTCCCGTCGGCAATCAACGAGGGGCGGGCGGCAGCGTTTGAACTCCTTCGGGAAGCGGGATTCCGCCACACGATGCACCTGACAGGAGGAAAATGGACGGAAACGCCAATCTCGTAAACCCTTAATCACATCAAAAAAAACCATGAAAAAACACATCATTGCAAGAATATGCGCCTGGAGTCTCCTCCTGGCCGCCTGTTCCGGTGAAGAACGGGAAAAAACATTAGTCGACATCATCCAGCAAGAAAGCGAGGACATCCGCGCCTTCCTCGCCGACCACGGGGGGCAATCGATCACGGCCATCCCCTACCTGAGCAAAAAAGGGCAAATCATCGACTGCACCTACATCTTCAACAACACCCCTCCCGCCGCCGGCAGCGCCTTGCAGATAGGCGACTTCATCCTGTACGACTACTCCATTCAGCGGCTTGATGGGAACTACATCGAATCCACCGACCCCACCATTCGCGCCGACACGTTCCGTTACGCGGTTGGCGGGCCTATCTACCACCGGACGGACACCTCCAAGCACTACGACTACGTCGGGGACGCCCTCGCGCACATCGCCGAGGGAGCGCAAGGGGAGCTAATCGTCCCCTCCATCCTGCGGGACAAGAGCGGCATACCCCACCACTACACCCTGAAACCCTGGCGAGTAATCCGCGACCTTTTTATCTACGAAAAATCCCTCATCCAAACATTCGTCGACGCCTCCTCCAGGGTCGCCTACTACCGGGATGGGAACGCCGACACCCTCGTGCACACGCTGGTATACGTCGCGGGCACGGGCACTCGCCTCGTGCAAACCGGCGACACGGTGACACTCCACCGGACATGCCTCGTGCTCGACGAGCGAACGCCCCTCCGCGAGGCCTTCCCGCTGGACACCATCGCCACCAACGCCTTCGACCCGACGAAGCTGGAAATCCCCGCCTGCGCGGCAGCCTTCGCCCACCTGCGCGAGGGAGACGAAGCCAACATCGTGATCCCTTACCTCCTCGCGTTCAAAGAAAAACCAGGCTATCACCCCTCCGACACGCGAAAGCTAATCCCCTGGATTCCCCCCTACGCCACCCTGGTCTACACCGTGAAAGTGGCGAAAGTAAGGGCGAAACAATAACGTAATCACCAAATAAAAATACACATGACAAAAAACCACCGACTATTAGCCGCCTGCCTGCTGGTCGCCAGCCTGTTCGCGTGCACCCGCGAAGACAAAATCCCCACCATCGAGGAGATCCTCGCCATGGAAAAAACCCGGATCCACGCCTTCCTGGAGGGAAAAACCTACACCGCCATCCCCCACGAATACACGGACATCTACAACCGCCTCACGCGGGACACCATCTACGTCTTCAACAACGACCCCACCGGCAAAACGCCCGCCACCGGCCAATTCGCCCTCGTCGACTACGACGAAATGGCCTTCAACGGCGCCTACATCGCCTCCACCGACCCCTCCCGTTTCATCGGCGAGGGACTGCGGGTGCCCTACCCGTTCGGCGGCCCGGCCTGCATCTCCTTCACCCCCCTCTCCGACGGCTCCATCATCCCCTTCTGCCGGGCGATCCAGGAGATCAGCGAAGGATCCTCCGGCGAAATCGTGCTCTCCTCCGCGCTGGCGGGACGGGGAGCCGGGGACTACTTCTACGGCCGGGTACAGATGCACCGCGTGATCCCGGACATCGTCGCGTACGAGCGAAAACTCATCACCGACTACATCGACACCCTCAGATTCGGGGGCGCCACGGACGCGGACATCTTCGTTGAAAAAAGCCCCACGGGCGACTCCATCACCCGCGTCACCGTCACCCACTGCCAACCGTCGACGGGCGACACCATCGCCGCCTTCACCACCATCGAACTCACGGGCACGGTCTACATGCTAAACGAACCCGCCCTCGCCACGCCCCCCGACTTCCTGAAACGGCGGGTATTAACCATCGGCGAAAGCCAACCCGTCTCCTGCACCCTCGCGAGCCTCACCCCCTACATCGGGCAGCAGGCCATCCACCGCCTCAGGAAAGGCGACGAAGCCACCCTCATCGTCCCCTTCTCCGTCATGGACAAAGTATTGCCCATCTTCGACCTGCAGGAAGAAACCTCCATCCCTCCCTACTCCACACTGGTCTACAGGATCAAGATCGAGGATGCCCGATAACCGGGAATCTCTCGAAAAATCCCTATATTTGCCGACAACAACCGGGTTACCCCAAAATCAAGAATAACATGAAAAAAGTACTACTTTACGCCTTCACCGCGTGCGTGGCCTCCCCGCTTCTCCTCTCCTGCGTCTCCAAAAAGAAATTTGAAAGCCTGGCGCGCGCCAAGCGGGTCGCCGACCGGGAAATCACCACCCTCCTGGCCGAGCGGACAGCGCTCGAAGGAGAGGTGCAACGCCTGCAGGACGAATTTAACGCCACCCGCCACAAGCTCACGGGCAACAACGCCGCCAAGGACAAGCAAATTGACGACCTCCACACCAAATTGCGCGCCCAGGAAAACCAGGGTTCCGCCCTGAAATCGGAACTACAGGACGCCGAAGAGCAAGCCAAATACGCCGCGCAATCCAGCAGCCAACGCTTGGCCAGCCTGGAAGAACGCCTGCGGACGGTAGTCGCCGAGCGAGACGAAGCGCGAAAACAACTCGCCGACCTGAAAAACTCCCTCGAATGGGAAAACAGGAAACTAAAAAGCGAAATCGAAAGACTCGCCAACGACGCCACGGCGAGAGACGCCCGCCTCGAAGAACTAAACAAGGAGATCCGGACGCTAAAAGCCCAGCTGGAAACGGCAAAGAAAAACCTGGAAAACAAGCAACAGGAACTGCAAAAACTTCTCCAGCAAACCAGCCAACCGGGCGAATAAGGAGATGACCTACCTCCTCCTGGTCGTCGTCCTGCTGATCGCGGTGGCGATCATACTCCTCCTCTCCCGCTCGCCGGGGCGGGAGGAGTCTTCTTGTACCCACTCCACGGGCTGTTGCGGGGCACACGCGACCTGCGAAAAACTCGCCCGGCACCCTCCCGTCTCCCCCACCCGCCCCGACTACTTCGACGATGAAGAGCTCGACGCCTTCCGCGGCACGCCCCCCGACGCCTACACCCCCGCGGGCATCAGCGCCTTCCGCGACATCCTCTACACGTTGCGTCCGGGAGAAATTCCCGACTGGATGGCCAGCCTCGAACATCGCGGCATCACGCTCCCCGACCCGCTGCGGCAAGAAGCCACCGCCCTAAACCAAGCGGCCGTCCCCTAAAAAAAGAGACAGCCCTTAAAAAAAAGCGGCCGCCCCCTTCAAACCAAGAGACCGCCGCCCCAATCCGCGATACCAAACCTCGAAACCCGCCACCCCGCGGCCTCACGACTCCCCCTCGTCCCTCCTCACCTTAAAAACCTCGTGCCCCACCTTACACTGCAGGCAGCGATGCGCCAGGCAATACCCGTGATGCACCTGCAAAATCGCCTGCGTCTGTAGCGCCGACCCGGGACTCACCCCCCACCGTTGCCACTCCCTCACCACGCGATTATCCTCCGGCGGCAACTCCTCCAGCCAGCGCAGCGCCTTCTCGCGATACTGATCCTCCCCCCGTTCCTCCCCGTAGACAAACAGGAAAGGCACCAGCGCGTTCACCACCAGCACCTCCTTGATCATCCTCCCCACCCGCTTCACCAACTTACCCGCCGGCACCCCCAGCCGGTAGCGCGTATCCCAGTACGACGAAGCCGTCACGTCAAACACCCCCATCGCCTCCGCCGCCGTGGCAGCCTCCACCAGGGAAGAAAACAAAAAAGCCGACCGCCCCAGCAACCCCGCCAGCAACGCCAGCCGGACAGTCGGGAAAGCCGTCGGCCTCACCCGGGCAAACCGCCAGCACGTCGCCGGCATCTCCCTCACCCCCCACTTCCCCGCCAGAAAAGCGTACTCCCCCCTCAGCGCCGTCACGTACTCGTCCTCCGCCCCCGTCTCCAGCAACCCGGCGCACCCCAGCAACAGCGCCTCCGCGCCAAAAACATCATCCCGACGCCGCGCCAGCCGCGAAAAAGGAACAACACCCGCCAGCATCGAAAAAGCCTCCTCGTTCACGTTCCCCGACCAGAACCTTGTCACCATCCCCAGCAGCGTCGCCTCCCAATCCCCCCGTTCCCTCTCCAGCAGCGACCTCACCTCCTCGCACTTCCGCTCCAGCCGCTCCACGGCATACCCCGTCATCAGCATCCCCAGCCTCCCCGCGTCCACCTCCCGCAATCGCCGGTGACACCGCGGAACCACCGGCGCCCCCCGCGTGTAAACGTACTCCTCCAGGCACCGCTCGTCATACCGCAGCACCATCGTGTCCACCCGTCTACCCTGGCTCGTCACCGCCCCGACATCATCCACCCCCACCACGGAAAGAATCACGTTATCGTAAGCCCTGTCCTCGTGATGCCCGTGCCGGAACCAATCGCTACCGGCCAGGTGCACCTCCACCGTCCCCGCCAGCACCACGCCCCCCATCTCTATCCTCGCGTCCCAGAAATCAGGCCCCGCGTCGCGATTCTGTTCCCCGGCGCGCAGCACCCGCAGCCGTTCACCCCGCGTGGTCGCGAGATCACCGTCGCGGAAAAGCGAATTAGCCCAAATATATTGCAAAAACTCCTCGTTCATGACCATTACCTATTTTCCCGCGAATATTGTAAAACCGCCGCACAAAAGCAATAGCGGGAGGTGGTCTTCCCGGATGCCGACAACGTGCAATCGCCCGCGACAGCCGCCTCTCCCTTCCCGCTGGCGCGGGCTTGTAGCCCGTGACCGTGACCGTGACTTGAGACGCGGCACGCCACGTCTCTACTGATGCCCACAACCTTCCTCCCGCTCGTGAATTGTAAGTACCTCTGTAGAGACGTAGCATGCTACGTCTCCCCGGATACCGTCAACATGCAACCCCGCCGGCGCGAGGAAAAACCTCATTTCCACCTAATTTTTAAAAACAAAAACAACCTCAGTAGCAGCAAGCCCCCCCCCCTTCCAACCTCATTACCTCATTAAAATAAGGCGTTATGAAAGAAAAAAAACGAACGAAAAATGAGGTAATGAGGTTGGTGTGGTATGTTCCTTTGTTTCTACTGAGGTTGTTTTGTTTTTAAATTAGGTAGAGATGAGGTTTTCGTGTTGCTACGTCTCCCCGGATACCATCAACATGTAACCCCGCTGGCGTGGGATTGTCCACCCTGCTGTAGGGGCGAATAATCATTCGCCCACAGGATCGTTCACCCCACGGAATCGTTCGCCCCCGCGGAATCGCCCACCCTGTTGTGAGGGCGAATGATTATTCGTCCCTACAGAAAAATCGCCGCACGCGCTGTCGCGCACGGTTCCTTTTTATCCCCCGCACCCGCGTAGGTATACCGGTTTGGACACAGAAATACCATCTTTCGGCTTTCGTTTTTCCACTTTCTGATACTATACTTCCCGCCGTTGTCGGTTTTTTTCGTAATTCAATCATTTTTTTCCGGTTTGTTCTTGTTTCTAAAAATCTTCCGCCTTATATTTGCCCCATCAAAGATTTTGTGGCGAGATTGGAAATGAAACAATAATACATATCGATGGAACAAGTGAACACGAAAGAGAGTATCTCCTGTTTACAAGCAGGAACACCCCAAGAAAATACGAGACCGGAAAACCGGTGTGACGGGCAACGCTCCCGCCGCGGGCGAGCAACCATACCTTATATAGTAGCCCGCCTTTTTTCATGCGTGCATGTAAAATTATTTGTATTGGCCGCGATCCTCGCCTTTGCTACGTCCTGCGTGACGAATATAAACGAGAGCGGCCCCGTTGTTGGCGACGGCGAACGCCTCGTGACGCTTGCACTCACCGTCCCCGGAACGCCCGCCACCCGCGCCCTGCCGAAAAACGATGCCTGGGAAAATGCCGTCAACACCGTGGATGTTTTGCTTTTCGACGCCTCCGGAAACTTTAAATACCGTGCCATCGGCTCCACGGCCGTTGACGACCCCGCCGCCCTGCCCGCGATACAAAAAAACTTTACCGTTAAACTCCCCGTCTGCACCAACCACACCATCGTGGTGTTGGCTAACGCCCGCGCCGCCCTCGCCGCCTCCACGGTGACTGTTCCCGTGGCCACCCTTTCGTCGGGGCCTGACCGGGACGACGTGCTGGATAATCTCGTGCAAGAGCTGGCAAACCCAGCCAACAAGTGGACGGACGAGTTTGAAACCAACGGCATACCGCTGTGGGGATATCACGATGGACTTACCATCGCCTTGGACGTTGTTCCCACTGTTCCCGTCATCGCCTTGACCAGGTCTGTTGCCAGGATAGACCTCCAGGTGGGCGAGGATGCCGACGACGTTTTCTCGTTGGCCAGCGCATACCTGTATAATTACAACCGCGCCGGCTCCCTCGCCCCCGCCGTTAGTGGTAGCGGTTACGACGCCTTGCAGTGGGACGGCACCAAGGCCACCGCGCCGCACCTGCCCGCGCTCACCTCCCTTGCCGACCAAATTACAGCGTTGAAGGTAACGGGTACGCCGCTTTCCTATCCCATCCATGCCGGGGCAACGGTGGTTCTCGGAAAGATCGAGGGTCCCGTTCACTCCTACAATCAATACATCTATAC
>JAIRXZ010000193.1 GCA_031267995.1 Odoribacteraceae bacterium
GTTACTACCTTCACCGCCTGCGTTGATACCTACAACGCCTGCGTTGATACCTTCAACGCCTGCGTTGATACCTTCAACGCCTGCGTTGATACCTTCAACGCCTGCGTTGAAACCTCTAACGCCTGCGTTGAAACCTCTAACGCCTGCGTTGAAACCTCTAACGCCTGCGTTGAAACCTCTAACGCTGGCGTTAAAACCTTAAATGGTGGTGAAAAAAGGAAGAAGCGCGTCCCGCGCTCGCTCGTGGAAGTCGAAACGATGTGCCTTGCAAGCCTCGTCGATGGTCGCGCTGTTGACATAGAAAAAGCCGCTGGGGATCAGCGGCTGTCGTGGTACCACCAGGAATCGAACCGGGGACACAAGGATTTTCAGTCCTTTGCTCTACCAACTGAGCTATGGTACCAACGCTTAACGGGGGCAAAAGTAAAAAAAAGATTTGAATGACACGCCACGCGGGTAAAAAATTTATTTCCGCGGGGGACAACCACCGCGCAGCCGGTAAACGAGGAAGCCCATCAGGACGATGATGATGGCGTTGCTGTAGAGGGCAGCGGGGGCGATGAAGGGGCAGATAACGAGGTAGGTAGCCAGCCACGCGAGGTAGCCAAAGAGGTAGCCGCGGATGACGCCGGGGAGCCTTCGTCGCCAAAGAAAGGGGACTACAAGCAGGTTCACGGGACTTGCCCACAGGAGGTTCGCGTTGGGCGCGGTGGTGGGGTGCAGCGTGAAGTAGCCCAAAAACAGGAGGAGGCAGCCGGTGATGCCCGTGACGATGAAGAGGGGCGCGGCCACGCCGGCGAGGAGGCGTCGACCCCTGAACAGCGACAGGATGAGGATGAGGAGCGCCGTCCCGACGGCAAAGGCGAAGGCGGGCGCGAGGTACCACGGGGTGCGCGGCCGGCTGTCCGGGAGGTCGATGAGCGCGCGGGGGGGGAGGGCGACGGGCTTGCCGTCGTGGCTGGCGTACGCGAGGCCGCGCAGGAGGTAGTCGGGGAGGAACATCTGCTCCCACTTGATGGCGTTGGCGTTGGCGGGCACGCCGAGGATGGTGTGGATGCCCCAGCGCGTCCAGGGGGAGATTTCGAGGCACTCGTCGAGGAGGTTCCAGAAGTTTTTGTCCTGCCGCGGGGCGTCCCAGGCGACGTCATGGTCGAGGGCGGCGTCGATGATGTCTCGCGCCCGGGTGGTGCAGTTGTCGTAGAGGAAATTGTAGAGGTAGGTGCGGTTTTCCGGCCGGTAGTTTTCGGAGAGTAGCTCCCAGAGCCGCTGGCGACGGTCGGGGGAGAGGAGGAGCGTCTGCTCGCGAACGCCCCGCTGGTAGTAGTGATATTCCGCCATGAAGTCGCTGAAGGTGGTGCGGGAGAGGTTGTAGGGGAGAAGGCCGCGGGCGAACTTGAGGTAGAAGCCCCGCGTGCGAAAATCGAAGGTGCCGTAGTTGAAGACGATGTCCATCCCCCCTCGCGGGTCGCGCACGCGGATGGCGGTGTGGCCGAAGAGGGAGTAGAGCTGGTCGCCCGGGGCGCAAGTGAGGAGGCTGATCTCCGCGCCGGCAGAGAGGGTGTCCGACGGAGAGGCGAGGAGCGTCCCCGGCAGCAGCAACAGGAGGGTAAGGAGGTGTTTTCTTCTTTTCATGTTTTACAGTTTGAGGTGAGGCGGGTACTCCACGCGGCGCAGGAAAAGGGCGTGTCCCGGCACGGAGCGGCCGGCGGCGCGACGGTCTTTTCGCTCGATGACGCGGTTGAACTCCTCGACGGTAATCTTTCCCTGACCCACGTCGAGGAGGGTGCCGACGATGGCGCGCACCATGTTGCGCAGGAAGCGGTCGGCGCGGATGGTAAAAACCAGCTGCCCGTCCCGCTCTTCCCAGGCGGCGAGGGTGACGCGGCAGCGGTTGGTGGCGGCGGCGGCGTGCAACTTGGCGAAACTGGTGAAGTCGTCGTGCCGGAGCAGGGCGCGGCACGCTTCGTTCATGAGGGGAAGGTCGGGAAGGGGGTGCACGCGGAGGGCGAAGGGGTGGCGGAAGGGGTCTTTCTCGACGCTGAGGTGGTAGGTGTAGGTGCGCGAGAGCGCCGAGAAGCGGGCGTGCGCCTCGTCGATGACGGGGTAGATGGCGCGGATGGCGATCCGGTGCCCCAGCAGCCCGTTGAGTTTAAAGAGGAGAAGGGGGATGTCCAGCGGGAGGTCGCTGTCGAAGTGGGCGACGAAGAAGGAGGCGTGCACGCCCGTGTCCGTCCGCCCGGCGCCGGTGACGGAGGTTTCCCGCTTGAGCAGCAGGGTGAGCGCCCTGTTGATATCCCCCTGCACGGAGGGGGCGTCGGGCTGAAGCTGCCACCCGTTGTATCCATTCCCGTTGTATGCCAATTCGATGAAGTACCTGGACATCGCTCGTTTTTTTTTCTCGCCAAAAGTAACACAAATCGTGAAGAATCCGGCGGCGCTCCTCAATTTATCGCCGTGGCCGGGGAGTTTCCGGTAGTTTGGTTATATTTGCACGTTTATGAGCGAAAAATGGAAATAATGAATATAGTGAAACGGTGGCAGCGACTCCGCGACGAGCTGCCCGATGGCGTGCGGCTGGTGGCCGTGTCGAAGCGGGAGCCGGTGGAGGCGATCGAGACGCTGTACCGCGCCGGGCAACGCGCTTTCGGGGAGAACCGGGCGCGGGAACTCGCGGAGAAGCACGACGCCCTGCCCGAGGATATCGAGTGGCACATGATCGGTCACCTGCAGAGTAACAAGGTGAGGCTGGTGGCGCCTTTCGTGACGCTGATCCACGGCGTGGATAGCCTCCACCTGCTGGAGGCGATTGACGGGGAAGGGGCGCGCGTCGGTCGCGTGATACCTTGTTTGCTTCAATTTCACGTGGCCGAGGAGGAGAGTAAGTTCGGGTTAGACCCGGCAGGGGCGAGGGCGCTGCTGGAGAGCGGGAGTTACGCCAACATGCGGCACGCGCGGCTGGACGGCGTGATGGGGATGGCCACCTTCACGCCAAACGAGGGGCAGGTGCGCGCCGAGTTTGCCCGCCTGCGGGAGTTGTTCGGGTGGCTGAAGGGGGAGTTTTTCGCCGGCGAGGAGTCCTTCAAGGAGCTGTCGATGGGGATGTCCGGCGATTACCCGCTGGCGGTGGAGGCGGGAAGCACGCTGGTGCGCGTGGGGAGCGCCCTCTTCAGGCCGGGCGACGAGGGGTGATTTGATTAATCCTGTAAAAAAAGCGATATGGCAGATTTACGCGTAAAGTTCATGGGGATGGAGTTGCGAAGCCCCGTCGTGGTGGCGAGTTGCGGCCTGACCTCCCGCGTGGAGGGGATGGAGGTTGCCGAGCGGTCGGGGGCGGGCGCCGTGGTGATGAAGTCTATCTTCGAGGAGCAGATCCGGGAGGATACCCTTCGCGCTTACCGCGCCGGCTTCGGGGAGAACGATCCCTTTCCCGGCGCGCTCGATTACCTGCGCGCTTACGCCCGCTCGCACTCGATCCGGCAGCACGTCGAGGTGTTGCGCGAGGCCAAACGGCGGCTGACGATTCCCGTCATCGCCAGCATCAATTGCTTTAGCGACGGGGAGTGGGTCTCCTTCGCCAAAGAGCTGGAAGAGGCGGGGGCGGATGCCCTGGAGCTGAATATCTTTATCCCGCCCACGGGGGATTTTGCCGGGAGTGCCGACCTGGAGGAGGCCTACGCGGGGATCGTGCGGGCTACGCGAGCCGTCGCGGGGATTCCCCTGGCGGTGAAGATCGGGAGGGATTTCACCCACTTGCCCGCCTTCGTTGAGCGGTTGCACCACGCCGGCGCCAACGCGGTGACGCTCTTTAATCGCCTCGTCAGCCCGGATATACGCGTGGACACGCTGGAGATTACCGGCGACGCCTCACCGCTCAGCCAGCCTTCGGATCTCCGCGCGACGCTCCGCTGGACGGGCGTGGTGGCCGGGCGGGATCGCTCGCGGGAGATCTCCGCCTCCACGGGCGTGCACGACGGGGAGGCGGTGGTCAAGCTGCTCCTGGCGGGGGCTACCTCCGTGCAGGTTTGCTCGCTGCTGTACCGCCGCGGCGTGACCGTGATCAAGGAGTTGAACGATTTTCTCGCCACCTGGATGGAGCGCAACGGCTTTGCCCGCGTGGAGGAGTTCCGCGGGATGCGCTCCGGCGCCACCATCGCCGACCAGCGCCTGTACGAGCGCGCCCAGTTTATCAAGTACTTTAATAATCCATCCTAATACCACGAAATGATGAGAAAGTTGATCGTATCAAGTCTATGTATCCTCGCCTGCGCCTGCTCCGGGGAGAGGTTCCGCGGCGTTCCCGCGAAGTATCACGCCTTGCTGGACAGCGCCCTGGTGAAGGCCGCCGACAATCGCGCCGAGCT
This sequence comes from Odoribacteraceae bacterium, assembly GCA_031267995.1. Lineage (GTDB taxonomy): Bacteria > Bacteroidota > Bacteroidia > Bacteroidales > Marinifilaceae > JAIRKS01. The sequence continues at coordinate 4,362 of JAIRXZ010000193.1, forward strand.
GGAAAAGGCGCTGGCCGATGCCCCCGACACGCGCAAGGAGGGGCTGGCCTTCCTGATTGCTTACATGCCCGAACGCGACCTGCTCTCCGCCCGCGCCGCCGATTTGCTGGAGAACGCGGGGTGGGCGTACACCGCTCGCGAGCGTTTTGCCTGGGCGGCGGCCGTGCCCGACTCTATTTTCCTGAATGACGTGCTCCCGTACGCCGTCTTGAACGAGACGAGGGAGAATTGGCGAGGCGATTTTTATCGCCGCTTTGCCCCCTACGCGGAGCATTGCACCACCCTCGAGGAGGCGATCAATGCCGTGAACAAGCATATCCGCGACGAGCTGAAGGTGGATTACAATACCCGACGCCGGCGGCCGGATCAAAGTCCTTCCGAGTCGATAGCGCAGGGGATGGCCTCCTGCAGCGGCCTTTCGATTCTCCTGACGGACGCTTTCCGCGCCGTGGGCATCCCCTCGCGCGTGGCGGGGACGGCCAATTGGCACGACAACCGCGGGAATCACACCTGGTGCGAGGTTTGGCTGGACGGTCGCTGGTATTTCACCGAGTATTATCCCAACGAGCTGGACAATGCCTGGTTCCTGCCCGACGCCGGACGCGCGCGTCCCGGGAATCGCGACTATGCCGTGTGGGCATCCTCCTTCAAGCCCACCGGCGAGGCCTTCCCGCTGGTGTGGGACTATTCGATAGATTACGTGCCGGCCATCGACGTCTCCCGCCGCTACATTGACGTTTACCAGGAGTTGCTGTCGCGTCG
>JAIRXZ010000201.1 GCA_031267995.1 Odoribacteraceae bacterium
CAAGGAGATTCGCGTCGCCAAACCGAAGAAGATGTTCATACTGGAAATAGACTTCGGCCAATCCCTCAACCGCCCTCTCAAGGCCTGGTTCTCCTGCGAGGAAGAGTCCGCCTCCGACGACGCCTCCCTCGACAGCGCGCGCGACATCGACTCCACTGCCTTCGCCCCGCCCCCCGCGGGCACGATCATCGTGGACAATCGCGACGAGGGGTTCCGGGTCATCGAACCCCTCTCCCGGATCGAACGCTTCAAATCGCGGAAAGAAAGCGCGCCCGACGCCCGGCCGAATCTCAACCGCTGGCACGAGTCCATGGAAGCCGCGGCATACGGCGACGGCATCAAAAGCAAACACGTTAAATACTCCGGCACGGGAAAATCCCGCGTCGAGTGGACGGCAACCATCCCCGACGAGGGCGCCTACGACCTCCACGTTTTTTCCTCCTACCAGGTACCCTTCCCCTTCTATCATCTGAAGGAAGTCATCTACCATTATACCGTCTCCACACCCGGAGAACCCCCCGTGGAGATCCCCCTGCAACTCTACAAAGCCGGTGAACGCTGGGTGCACCTGGGACGCTTCCACGTGACGCCGGGCACTTGCACCGTCTCCCTGGGCGACCGTTCCGAAACTCCCCCCGAATTTATCGCCGCATATCTCGACGGACTTCCCCCGGAGGTGCGGGCACGCTCCTCCAACTTCGGACGCGTCAGCGAAGTACACGCCGACGCCATCCGCTGGACGCGCGTCAACATCCCCTAACTCTCCCCCCCATTTGCCCGCGAAATCGACTGTTGTTGGTTTCGCGGGAAAAAGGCAGTGATATTATTATAAAAAACTTATCGTATGAAACTCCCTGAGTCTATTCGTCATTTCGCGATCGTCTCCATCTTCGAGTCGCGGATCGCCCGGCGGGGCATCGCTTTCCGCGTGTTCGCTGTCATGGCGGCGGTGCTTGTTTTCTACCTGCAAGCGCCGAACAGCGCGTCCTTCGGCCATGTTCATAATGTTTGGCAATTCACGGCGCTTCCAGCCTTCGTGCCCCTCGTGTACGCGTTCCTGTTTAACGCGGTGCAGACGGTACTCGTCGTCCTGCTCGTCGCGGACGCGATGCTCAAGGAGAGGAAGGTGGAGACGCGGGGAGTATTGCAGGCGCGACCGGTGGGGAACATCCCGTTCAACGCCGGGAAGGTAGGGGGAATCATCCTCGCTGTCGCGCAGTTCGACGTGGTGATGGTCGCGCTGACGATGTTCTTCCATCTCACGTTCGTGCTCGGGCCGTTCGACGCTTGGCTCTACCTCTTTTACCTGCTCACGCTCACGTTGCCCACGCTGGTCTTCACGGCCGGCGTGGCGGCGGCGATCGCGACGATCACGCGGGGGAGGATGGCCACGCTGCTGATCGCGCTGCCGGCATTGGTACTCCTATATATAACGCAGAAGGGGAACGCGCTCGACCTATTCGCAGTGGGGCTGGACGACGTCCCATCGCCCGCGGTGGGACTGCCGGCGGCGGTCGCGTACCTGCTTCAACGCGGGGCATTTCTATTTGCCGGGGTGGGGATGATTCTACTCTCCGCCGCCGGGGGACGCCTGCCCGGTTTCCCGCGGGAGCGACCGGCCATCCTGTACACCGGGTGCGCCTTCTTGCTGTGCGCCGCCGCGGCCGTCTTCGCGCGGGAAGCGGGCGTGGTGGGAGACATTGAGGCGAGGCGGGAGTTTCGGGAGGCCGCCGCGAGATATGCAGGTAAGGCACCCGTCACGCTCGCGAGGGCGGACATCCGCCTGGAGTTTGACAATAGCAAGCCGCGGGGCGTCGCCGCCCTCACCCTCGTCAACGGGGGGAAGGAGAGAATCGACACCATCGTGCTACATCTCAACCCGGCGCTGGAGGTGGAGACCGCGGAACGGGAGGGCGTCGCGATCCCCTACCGGCGGGACGAGCAGGTGCTGCTGATAAACACCCCCGTGGAGGCCGGGGATTCGGCGGTAATCACCGTGCGTTACGCCGGTGAGATAGACGAACGCGTGGCACGCCTCGACGTCGACGAGCAGCGGTGGCGCGCCCCCGAAAACACCTACTTCAACCTTGGCAAGCGGCTGGCATTCCTGCAGGAGGAGTACATCCTGCTGATCCCAGACGTCCTCTGGTACCCGTCGCCGCCCGTCGCCAACCCCACCGTCAAGACCCGCTTCCTCCTGGAGGTGAAGCCACCCGCCGGCCTCGTTCCGGTATCACAGGGAGAGCGGCGCGAGAACGGTGACGGGAGCGTCTCTTTCACCCCCGACCGCCCCGTGTCCGGCATCACCCTCGCCGCGGGCAAGTTCGCGCGGGGAAGCGCGACGATGCCGGAGGGGTATACTATCGACGTCTATTATCTCGAGAACAACCACCTCGTCAGGAATTATCTCGACACGGTAAGCCAGCAGGCCGCCGCGAGAACCGCCGCCGCCTTCTTCGGCACGGCGTCCGACGAGATCGTTTATCCTTTCAAGCACCTCGCGCTGGTGGAGGCACCCGCCTCCTTCGCCTTTCTCCCCCGTCACGACGAGAATCGCAACGACTACATCCAGCCGGCGCTCGTCTTTTGGCCCGAGGAGGGTGTCAGGATCATCAACGGCCCTTTCCCCAACCCCCCGCCACTGGAAAACATGAACACTAACCAATTCCTGCGCCCGTGGATGTACATTCTTTACTCCAACGGTTACAGCCTCAGCTCCCTCTTCACCGAGCACGGTTACACCATCCATTCCGACGATTTCCCCGCCCTCGACCGCGTGTGGAGAACATCCATGTTCCGGCTGAGAACTTTTCCTTATGGCAAAACGCTGATGGACGGCGACGCGGGCGATCAACTCCGCGCCCGCTCCCTCGGCGAGATATTCCGCGACCCATCCCTCCACCCCGCCACGCGCCGGAGGATCGCGACGATAAAAGGAGAGATGCTCTTCCGTCACCTGCTCCTGAACACCACCCTCGCCGACCTCTACCGGTTGCACCACCAGCTGGAAGAACGCTTCCCCGCGCGCGTCGTCGAGTTTGACACCTTTGCCGACGCCCTCCAAGAGATCACCGGCGAGGATCCGCGACCTTTCATCCGCGAGTGGCACGACGTGGTGGGAAGCCTGCCGGAATTCATCATCCGGGACACCCGGAAAGAGACCTTCTTCGTGGAAGGGGAGCCGTGGCAGCGAGCGATCTTCAAGATACACAACCGGGGGAAGGCGACGGGAATCATCCAGACCGCCTTCAATTACAAGGGGGAGGAGAGCGAATCGTTCGTCATCGACCCCGGGGCGTACAAAGAGATACGCGTCGCCAACCGGGGGAAAATAGTCGTGCTGACAATAGACTTCGGCCAATCCCTCAACCGCCCTTCCGCGGCCTTGTTCAGCTGCGAGAACGAGTCCGCCTCGATCGACACCTCCATGAGGAGCGTCCGCGACATCGACTCCTCCGCCTTCGCCCCGCCACCCCCGGGCACGATCATCGTGGACAACAGCGACGAGGGCTTCCGCGTCATCGAACCCCTCCCTTGGATCGAACGCTTCAGGTCGCGGAAAGGAGGCGTGAACCCCAACCGCTGGCACGAACTCCGGCGCGAGATGGCATACGGCGACGGCACCCAAAGTCATCACCGCAGATACGCGGGCACGGGAAAATCCCGCGTCGAGTGGACGGCAAACATCCAAGAGGAGGGCGCCTATGACCTCCATGTCTTCTCCTCCTACCAGATTCCCTTCCCCTACCAGGGCATACGGGAATCAATCTACCACTACACCGTCACCATGCCCGGCGAGGCGCCCGTGGAGATCCCCCTGCAGCTCTACAAATCCGAAGAACGCTGGGTACTCCTGGGGCGCTTTCACGTGACACCGGGCGCCTGCACCGTCTCCCTGAGCGACCGCGCCGAACTATCCCCCGACTTTATCGCCGAGATTCCCCCCGAAATGCGGCCATTCGCCGCCATCCTCAGCGACGAAATCGAAGTACACGCCGACGCCATCCGCTGGACGCGCGTCGAAACCCCTTAGCCCCTTGCCCGCCACCCCGACAATCACTACCTTCGCGAGCAAATGGAAAACGCTAAAAACACCACCTGGCTGCCAACCACCCGCCGCGAAATAGAACTGCAGGGATGGGAAACCGTCGACGTCATCCTCTTCTCCGGCGACGCCTACGTCGACCATCCCTCCTTTGGCGTCGCCGTCATCGGCAGGGTCATCGAATCCCTCGGCCTCCGCGTCGCCATCGTCCCCCAGCCCAACTGGCAGGACGACCTCCGCGACTTTAAAAAACTCGGTCGTCCCAACCTCTTCTTCGGCATCAGCCCCGGCAGCATGGACTCCATGGTCAACCACTACACCGCCGCCAAGCGGAGGCGATCCGACGACGCCTACACCCCCGGCAACCAGCCCGGCGCCCGTCCCGACATGCCCACCATCGTCTACGCCCGCGCCCTCAAAACCCTCTACCCGGACGTCCCCGTCGTCATCGGCGGCATCGAAGCCTCCCTCCGCCGCGTCACCCACTACGACTACTGGCGCGACCGCCTCGCCCCCTCCATCCTCGTCGACAGCCCCGCCGACCTCCTCGTCTACGGCATGGGCGAAAAACCCATCACC
>JAIRXZ010000053.1 GCA_031267995.1 Odoribacteraceae bacterium
CAACAATCATGACCCCGGTGCTGGCGCGGACTTGCAGTCCGTGCCAACGAAATGGTAAACACGCCGAGGGCGCACACGTGGAAAAGGGCGCACACGCAGGTGCGCTCGTACAACATACCACAACGAGAACAATAATGCTGTAGGGGCGCGCCTCGCGTGCGCCCTTTCCCGCGTGTGCACCCCGATATAATATTGGTATACACGTACGCGTCATCGCGGGCGACCGCAAGGGTCGCCCCTACAACATTTTCCAACGAACATGTAGGGGCGCACCTACGTGTGCGCCCTTTCCCGCGTGTGCATCCCGACGATAACGTCCAGGTGCTGGCGCGGACTTGCAGTCCGTGCCAACGAAAGACCATCTTTTCCGGTGTCGGCACGGGCTACAAGCCTGCGCCAGCGAAAGATAACACCGGTAAACACGTAGGGGCGAATAATTATTCGCCCTTCCCCGCGCCTGCCGTTCCTCCCCCCACCAAAAAATGAAGCTCCCCCGGGGAGTTCCTTGTAGCCGTCGCGGATTCAAGGCCCGGGGGAGCGGTGCGCTTGCAGAGCGGATACTGTCAAGCGCGTGTCGTGTTCAGATGAACATCTAAAGATATGAAACAATGAAAGTCAAAAACATTCATCGTCTCCCCGGCGAGCGACGGCTCTTTGCCGAGGGAACCCTATCCGTTCGGGAGGGAGGGTGGAGGGGGGGGGAGGCTAATTCCCCGTCCGGGAACCCTCCCGGTCAGCCTTCGCCGCCGCGTGCTCGGCCTCCAGCTGTTCGACATCCCGGCGGTGGCGCTCGACGGCGCGGAGGTGTTCCTCGAAATCGTCGTGATGCTGCTGGTCGAGGATGGCGGCGAGGTCTTCGGTAGTTAACGGCATGGAGAAGGTAGGCTCGTTGCCGAAATGCGGTTGATCATCCACGTGCTTCAGGAACGAAGCCTTGATCATAAACAACTTCCCGCGAGCCTCCTCGCCCATGTTGATCTCGTTATGCAGGCGCGTGGTCATCTGGCGATACACCTCCTTGCCGTCAGCCTCCTTGATGACAATCAGCGCCATCCGCGCGTCCGTCGGCCAACCGCTGGCCACCAGCGCGGCATTCTCGCCCGTCGACCTGTCCACAACCACCATGATGCCATTCTCGTCAATCACGCGCACCTTCACCTCCGCGATGGCCAGCGTCCCGGCGCCGCGGGGGTGACTGCCACTGCGTTCGCCGGACAGCAGGAACCCCAGCGAGTGCACGTCCTCGATGGTGAGCGTGCCGTCAATCAGCTGACCGTAAGCCCAGTTTTTCACGGTGAACAAAAAATACCCGACCGTCGTTTTAAGCAGCGCGTTGCGCCTCATCCGCAGCTCGGTGGAAGCAACCGCCTTCTTGCAATCGCCGATTAACTCCTGTAGTTTCGGCCGCGCCTCCGTGATGTGGTCGACGACAGCTTGCGGCACCGGCCACTTCGAGCGGTTGGCCAGCAGGAGGTCGGTCGCGCGGTCGATGTTGTAAAACTGTTCGCTGATGGAGCCGTGCCATTTTTTAAAGATCTCGATGAAACCTTCAGGAATATCCGCCCGCTTCATGCCCATCACCAGGATGAGGGTACACACGCGCGCCTTCCCGCCGCGTTCCCGCGTTTTGACGCCGTTGAGGACGAAGGCGAAGGTGCCCCGGATCCACTTGAAATTTTGGATGTCGGGCAGCTCGATGTCGGTGATGCGCCGGCTTTTGACGGCCGAGCGGAAGGCGCGCACCTTTCCCTTCCCGGTTCGCGAGGCGAGGTGGAAGGAGGCGTTCGGGGAGTTCAGTAACTTGGCGACGGGCGACCCGGAGAAGTTCGCCAGCGCGGTCATTTTGTTGACCAGCTTCGCTTGATCGAATAAAACTTTTTTCATAGTATGTTATTTAAAAGGTGAGTAAAATAGACATTCTTTCTTTCGGGTTCGAGCGACGGGAGGGGTGTCACTCGTTTTTTCAAATCCATCACTAGAGAGATGAAACCCGTCACTAGAGAGATAGAGTTCATCTCTCTATAGATGGACTTCATCTCTCTAGAGATGGACTCCATCTCTCTAGTGACAGCGGTCATCTCTCTAGAGATGGGGGTCATCTCTCTAGTGATGGGTTTCATCACTCTAGAGACGGGTTTCATCTCTCTACAGATGGGTTTCATCTCTCTAGTGATGGAGTCTATCTCTCTAGTGATGGAGTTCATCTCTCCAGTGATGGATTTCATTTTCGCGGAAACGGGTGCCCCCGGTAGCGTGGTGGGGTTCATCCCGCGAGAGATGGTCGCCATACCGGGCGCGTTTTTCCCGGTTTCGGGCGTGATGGCGGGACGGCGGGGGGTGTTTTTTACAAACGTGTTCATGTTGTCGTTTATTTTTCGAGTTACCAGACGACGCATCTGAATGTCGCGTAAGCCGTCATAGAAGAACCAAACATGTTAGCATACAGTAGCATTCCTCTCGTGTAATTGTTACCACTGATTTGCACGGTTTGGCCGGCAAGTGCTACCTGCCCGTTCAACACGAATGACGAAAAATAATATCCCGCGTCTACACGACCTCCCAACCATATCACACATTGTCCATTTGCATAGACCTCGTTGTCAGTAATCACCTGGACACCACTAGTATAGTTGCCACTCTTATCTCTTGTTCTCATCGCCATAACCCCCAAGTTAGCCTCGTACCAGATGGCTTCTGCAGATGATCGCGGTTGGGATGACCCGGTCGGGCAGAGCGACCCGTTTTCCGATATCTGCATCGCGTTCATTTCCTCCGACACGGGGCCGACGAGCTTGCCGCCTACCATCGCCCAGCCGGAGCCGAACACGGTCACGGTGAGGGTGCCCATCACGTCGCCGCCGTACTTCACTTCCACGGTGTAGGTTTGGAGTGATGTACCTGTCAGCGTGTTGGTCGCCAGGTTTACCTTTAGCTTGGGGCCGGCCACGATGGACGCGCCGGTGACCAATCCCCCGGTGCCGGTGACCGTGGCGCTGAGCTGGGCGGCGGGGATGTTGGTGTTGATGTTGACATCCTTGGAGTGCGCGGCAAGGGTGTTCGTGTTGTACGTCGTCTCGGCCAGGGAGAGGTGAAGAACGGTGGCGTGGATGGTTGCCGTCGTGTAGGTGATCGAGTGGTCGGAGTTCGTGAAGGAGATCGTGGCCGGTTCGGGATTCGAACGCGCGTTAAGAATGAACTTGAAGGGTTCCCCCGCGGGGTTCGGGCCGCCGGAGAGGGTCTTCCAGTTGATCAGGTTGTCAAGATCACTGCCGCCCCCGTCGAGATAGGATAGCCACGGGCAGTTGCTCTTGACGGTGAAAGAGTGGGTGGTGGTGCCGTCGGCCAGGTATCCCGCCGCGACCGATTCCAGGATGACGTAGTTGTTGACCTGGCGAAGGTAGAGGACGGCCGTCCGGTATTGGCCGCCGCTGGTAACGGTGAAGTCCAGGCGGGAGAGGGGGTTGGGATCGTTCGGGAAGAGGGCGTTGGGCTGTATGGTGATGAGCGCCGACCCGCCGGTGAGGGGGGAGGCGGAGACGGGGTTGACGCCGCTACCGGTGGTGTTGAAGGTGAAGGGGGACATGCCCGCGACGGGGGTCAGCGTCACCCCGCAATTCGCGCTCGCCGGGAACCACGTCACGCGGAAGGATCGCGCGGCGGGGAGGGCGCCGGCGGTGGTATTGCCCGCCTCGAACGCGAGTTCGTCCAGCGGCTTGCCCGTGACGGGGTCGGTGATGAAGATGGAGAACTCCTCCTCCACGCTTTGCGTGACGGTGATCTTCTTGCGGAGGTTGCCGGCGACGATGTAAAACTCGCCGGAGCGGGTGGTGGTGGTGGAGGAAGTCGCGAGGGTGAGCGTTGTTTTCACGTCCTTTAGGCCGTGGGCGATGCCGGAGACGTCGAGGGCGGGGGAGGTGATCGTTAACCAAACGGGGAGGGTGTTGGCGTCTACCGTCCAGCCGTCGGAAAAATCCGTGATGGCTGCTATACTTTTGTTGCCGCCGCCGACGTAGAAGGTGACTTCACTGTTGTCCACGGCGAGGTAGTGCTGGGGGTCGAAGGTGATGTCGTTCAGGCCGCCGTCGTTCCAAGCGGTGATCTGCACGGTGATGTTGGACGGGGGGTTGTTGTAGGCGTCCTCCGGCGTGGAGTAGCCGGGGGAGGAGACGCCGGTGATGGTGAC